>JAXIYS010000047.1:0-36540 GCA_036304385.1 Collinsella sp.
AGGACGACGAGGCTCCGATCGAGACCGCCAAGACGACTTTGCTGCCGCGCCGCCATGCCAAGCGCGGTCAGGTGACTGGCCAGCTTTCGATGGAGGACGATCCGAACAAGGTCGACGAGTCCGAACCGCCGTTTGCCGTGAATCCCGTCTCGGCCGCCCCTCAAATTCCTGATTTCCTCAAGCACCCCAAGGTTGCCGATACGGCTGTCGCGGGCGCTGTCGATGCGTCTACTTCGAGCGATGGGGGAGCGGACAATGCCTCCGCGGATAACGAGGGCGAAGAAGAGGACGGCCTTAAGCTTCCGCCGCTCGAAATCCTGCATGCAAACCCCCAGTCCGCTTCTGCCGCGTCTTCGGACAAGGAGCTGGAACAGACCGCCGAGTCGCTGCAGTCCACGCTGCTTGAGTTTGGCCGTAGCGCTCGCGTCGTCGGCTGGATTGCCGGCCCCACGGTGACGACTTTTAAGCTGCAGCCCGGCGAGGGCGAGCGCGTGAGCAAGATTTCGAGCCTTGAGGACGACATCGCGCTTTCGCTTGCTGCTCAGTCCGTGCGTATCTTTGCGCCGATTCCCGGCACCTCGCTCGTGGGTATCGAGATTCCCAATCGAAAGCGTCAGAACGTCAACTTGGGCGACGTGCTGCCCTATGTTAAGGGCGGTCCGCTTGAGCTTGCCATCGGCCGCGATGCAGAGGGCACGCCGGTCGTCGCCGACCTTGCCAAGATGCCCCACCTGCTGATCGCCGGTACCACGGGTTCCGGTAAGTCGGTCATGATCAACTCCATCATCACGACCCTGCTCATGCGCGCCCTTCCCGAGGACGTTCGCTTGATTATGGTCGACCCTAAGCGCGTCGAGCTCGCAGGCTATAACGGCCTGCCGCATCTTTACGTGCCCGTAGTGACCGAGCCCAAGCAGGCCGCGAGTGCCTTGCAGTGGGCGGTGTCCGAGATGGAGCGCCGCCTGAAGGTCTTCGAGCGCCTGAACGTGCGCAAGATCTCGACCTATAACGAAAAGCAGGCCGCCGGCGAGTTTGAGCATTACGATAACCCGCCGCAAAAGATGCCCTACCTGGTCATCATCATCGACGAGCTTTCGGACCTGATGATGGTTGCCGGCAAGGACGTCGAGGCGTCGATTGTGCGTATCGCCCAGCTGGGCCGTGCCGCCGGTATCCACCTTATCGTGGCGACCCAGCGTCCGAGCTCTAACGTGGTGACGGGTCTCATCAAGGCAAACATTACCAACCGTATCGCCTTCAACGTCGCAACGGGCATCGACTCCCGCGTCATCATCGACCAGATGGGTGCCGAAAAGCTCACCGGCTTGGGTGACATGCTGTTCTCAAAGGTCGACTGGGGCAAGCCCCGCCGTATCCAGGGCTGCTTTGTTTCGGATGACGAGATCAACGAGATTGTCGAGTTCGTCAAGTCGCAAAGCGAGCCCGACTACCACGAGGAGATCCTGTCGGCTGTGGCACCTGCCTCCATGTCCATGGCAGGTGGCGGCGGCATTGTTCGCACCGGCGTTGCCGAGCCTCAGGACGACGATCCGCTTATCTGGGAAGCCGCCCATATTGTGGTGGAATCGCAGCTGGGCTCCACATCTGGCCTGCAGCGCCGCCTGAAGGTTGGTTATGCGCGCGCCGGGCGTATTATGGACATGCTGGAAGAAAAGGGTGTCGTCGGACCGCCCGACGGTTCCAAGCCGCGCGAGGTCCTGCTGGATGAAGAAGGCCTTGCCGCGCTGGAATCCGTCGACGCCGAGATGGCACGTGAAGATCGTGAGTTTGGAGGATTCTGATGGCTGCACGCTTTGGTGACATGCTGCTCGAGCAGCGTCGCCGAATGGGCCTTTCCATTCAGCAGGTCGCCAACACCATCAAAATCAGGCCGCAGATCATCGAGTTTTTCGAGAATGGCAATTTTGCATCGATGCCTCCGCGCGGCTATGCGCAGGGCATGATTTCGAGCTATGCGCGCTTTTTGGGCCTCAATCCGCGGGAGGTCGTCAACGCTTATTTTGACGATCTGATGGCGTATGAGCGCGAGACGTCGCAGCAGGGCGGTCGTTTTCAGGACGCCGCCGGGTACGTCAATTCGCGTTCCTCGGTCGACAACGGCCGCTTCCTGATGGTTCAGGGTGGGCGTTCGACGCGTTATGGCCAGCGCCCTCAGCAGGCTGGCTATGTTACCGAGACGGGTTCGAGCGAGGAGATTCGTTCCCAGCGCGATCGCTTCCGCAGCACGCCGGCACCCGAGGAGCGCGCACTCCCTGCTGCCCGCGGTGTCGCACGTGACCCTCGTGCCGGCTACGGCGATGGTGGTTATTCCGATCGCGGGTACCGTGGCGTTTCTTCCGGTCGTCCGCGCGGCGGCTATGCAGACGCCGATACTACGCAGGTGACGCCTCGCCTTCGATCTCAGTCGCAGACCTTTAGCCAGCGCTCCTCGGCGCCTCGTTCGGGCCATCGAAACTACCAGGGTCGAGGAGAGCTCGCCCCCCGCTCGGGCCAGCGCAATATGCAGCGCCAGGGTAGCTATCGCGGTCGTTCCGACAATAACCGCGGTCGTATGCCCCAAGGTACTGGACGCGGTGGTTCCAATCGTGGACGCGGCGGTGGGCGTGCTCCCCAGAACAACGGTCTCGATCCACGTATCGTTTACGCCGGTGTCGGTGCCGTTGCGCTGCTGCTGATCGTGCTCATCGTGGTGCTCCTGCGTGGCTGTGGCTCCTCGGCGCCCGAGTCGACGCCCGAGACACCCGTTGCCACCAAGACAACGACTAAGAAGTCTTCCAAGAAGACCGAATCCGTCGATGAGGATGAAGATGCTGATGAGACGACGGATGAGTCCACCGACTCGGACGCCGCCAAGACGACGGCCAAGAAGGAGGAGAACGAGGTCACAAAGGTCAAGATCTCCGTTGCCAAGGGCAAGACTGCTTGGATTGAGGTCAAAGTCGACGGTAAGTCGGTCTATGGCGCCCAGGCGACCGGTCCCTTTGAGCAGGAATACACGCCCGAGTCCTCGATCGAGATCACCACGTCCAAGCCTTCCGATGTCACCGTTACCAAGAACGGTGAAAAGGTCCGCTACGATACCAAGACCTCGGGCGTGGCGCGTGTGACCATTACCGTTCCCAAGAAGGAGACGACCGACTCCGAGGACGGCGAGAGCACTGACGGTACCGATGATGCCAACAGCGCAGATGGAACCGACGCCCAGTCCACGGACGGCACCGATACCGCCACCGACGGTCAAACGACGGCCGATTCTACCGATTATTCGTACGACAGCTACTAAGCCGCTCGTAAGCGAAAGGATTACCCATGGCTAAAGATTCCAGCTTCGACGTCGTGTCCGAGGTCAATATGCAGGAGGTCGACAATGCCTTCCAGCAGACCACGCGCGAGATTTCCCAGCGCTATGACCTGAAGGACTCCGGCGCCACCATTGAGCTTTCGAAGGGCGACAAGCTCTTTACGATCAACGCCCCGGCCGACTTTGTCTCCAAGCAGATCATCGATGTCCTGAGCTCCAAGCTCATCAAGCGCGGCATCGATATTAGGGCCGTGTCCTGGGATGCGCCTCAGGCTGCATCGGGCGGTACCGTGCGCGTGCTCGGTCACATCGTCGAAGGTATCGACCAGACGACTGCCAAGAAGATCAATAAGGACATCAAGGATCAGAAGCTCAAGGTCAAGGTGACGATTGAGGCCGACAAACTGCGTGTTTCCTCTGCTTCCAAGGATGCGCTGCAGACCGTGATCCAGTTCCTGCGCGACCAGGACTACGGTCAGCCGCTGCAGTTCACCAACTACCGTTAATTCATTCGAAAGGACCGCTCTCCAACATGGATACTCCGTTGGGCTCCGTACTCTATATCACCCTCGGGTGCGCCAAGAACGAGGTCGATACCGACCGTATGCGTTCGCTGCTGACCGCCGCAGGCTACGAGGAGGCATTCGATCCGCAGGATGCCGATATCGCTATCGTCAATACGTGCTCGTTCCTTGCCTCTGCAACGTCCGAGAGCATCGAGACCACGCTCGAGCTTGCCAATGAGGTGCAGGACGGCGTTCGTTCCTGCCCGATCGTCATGTGCGGCTGCGTGCCGTCACGCTACGGGGATGACCTGCCCGACGAGCTGCCCGAGGTCGCGGCCTTTGTGAAGGCTGACGAGGAAGACGGCATCGTGGCGGTCATCGATGACGTCCTGGGTGTTGAGCGCGAGATTGCCGCCTATATTCCGCAGGTCAAGCGCACCGTCGAGGGCGCTGTCGCCTACGTCAAGATCTCTGATGGCTGCAACCGCTTCTGTAGCTTCTGCATGATCCCTTATATCCGCGGTCGTTATCACTCGCGCAATGCCGAGAGCATTATCTCCGAGGTGCGCGACCTGGTCGCCGGCGGTGTGCGCGAGATCGTACTGATCGGTCAGGACACGGGCATCTGGGGTACCGACTTTGCCGACGAGGACCTCGCCGAGGGCTCGCCGCGCAATCTGGCGCAGCTGCTGCAAGCCGTTGCTGAGGCGGTGCGTCCTCATAACGTGTGGGTCCGCGTACTCTACCTGCAGCCCGAGGGCATGACCGACGAGCTTATCGAGACCATTCGCGATACGCCCGAGGTGCTGCCCTATATCGATATCCCCGTGCAGCACTGCGATGCGCGCATCCTTAAGGCCATGCGTCGCTCCGGTTCGCGCCAGGAGCTCGAGGATCTGTTCCGCGACCTGCGCGAGCGCATCCCCGGCATCGTGATTCGCTCCACGGCCATGGTGGGTTTCCCGACCGAGACCGACGACGAGTTCCGCGATCTTATCGACTTTATGGACACCGTGGGTTTCGACTACACGAGCGTCTTTGCCTACTCGCGTGAGGAGGGCAGCCTGGCCGCCAAGATGGAGGGCCAGGTCGATGAGGAGGTCAAGCTCGAGCGCGCCCAGGAGGCTATGGACCTGGCCGAGTCGCTCGGCTTTGCCGCGACTGCCGCGCACGTGGGCGAGCGCGCCCAGGTGATCGTCGACGGTATCGAGGAGACCGAAGACGGTGCCGAGCTCATCGGACATGCCTGGTTCCAGGCGCCCGATTCCGATGGCGCGGTGCATCTGGATGCTAGCGAGGCATCTGTGGGCGATATTCTGACGGTCGAGTTTACCGATAGCTTTTGCTACGAGCTTATCGGTCATGTTGTGGAGTAGGAGAGCGTCGTGGCTAACGAGAGCAATAAGGAACTGACGAGTGTTTGGACGCCCGCCAACATCGTGACGTGCGTGCGCATCGTCTTTATTCCGGTGTTCATGATTGTGTCGGCGCTGTCTCACACAAGCGTTGCCGGTACGGATTGGAGCACCTTCGACGGTCCGCTCGCCGCTGGCGCCTTTATTCTGTACGTCATCCTGTCGTGCACCGATAAGGTTGATGGCTACCTGGCTCGTTCGCGCAACGAGATCACCGACTTCGGTAAGTTCTTGGATCCCATTGCCGATAAGTTGCTCGTGTTCTCGGCCCTGCTGCTGTTCTTGGACTTTGGTGCGGTGACTGTGTGGTCCGTGTTCATCATCCTGTTCCGCGAGCTGCTGGTGAGCGCCCTGCGCATGGTCGCGAGTGCGGCCGGTGTGGTCGTTGCCGCCGATAAGCTCGGCAAGTACAAGACGGCGACTACGATGGTTTCCATCTGCGGCTATCTGTGCGTCTTTGCGATGGCCGGCTTGCACCTTGGCCCGGTGGCGCTGACGCTCGGTATCTACTCGGTGTCACGCTTCCTGTACGCCGTGGCCGTTGTCTTGACCGTTATCTCGGGCGCTCAGTACTTCTGGAACTGCCGCAAGATCGTCTTTTCGGTCTAGGTCCTGGTAGGCATGACGGAATCATTTGAGCAAATTGCCGCGCACAATGAAGATCTTGCACGCGATATTGTCGAGCGTGCAAGCGTTCGTGGTGCGACGGTTTCGACGGCTGAATCTCTGACAGCGGGCATGATCGCCTCGACGATTGCCGATATCCCTGGCGCCTCGGCAGTGCTTCGTGGCGGTGCGGTGACGTACTGCGACGAGATTAAGCATCGCGTGCTCGGCGTTGAGCAGGAGACGCTCGACCGCTATACCGCGGTGTCGTATCAGACGGCGCGCGAGATGGCTGCCGGTTCGCTGGAGCTGTACCAGAGCGATATTGCCGTGAGCGCGACGGGCTATGCCGGCCCCGGTGGAGGCACCGAGGACGATCCGGCTGGAACCTTTTATATTGGCTGGGCGTATCGCTCGGCCAATGGGGGAGCGCCGGTCGTGGATTCCATTCGTTGTCACTATGAGGGCGATCGTTCATGCGTCCGTGCCCATGCGGTCGCTGAGGCACTGGGTCGCATTGTCTACGTGCTCGATTCTATGGAATAGACGTGTTTTAAGGGGCCTCCGGGCCCCTTAATTGTGGAGATAGGGACCTCTGGCGAATTTGCTCTTTGTGCAGGTAGTTGGCGTATTCATGTTTGTCTTGCCTTGCTTGGTTCGCCTGCGGTCAAGTTTTTGGTCAGTGTTTGGTCGGCGTTTGGTTGGGTTTTGGAAAGGTCGGCTGCATATGATTTATCTGAACGGTTGACCACGAACAGCCGTTCGTTTATTATCGATGCAGGTTGTTAAGAGGAGGGCTATTCATGGCCAAGAATTCAGGTCCCGTACGTACCGTTCATGCTCGCACGACGGGTAAAGAGCGCGATGAGATGATCGCCACCACCAAGGCCGAGATCGAGAAGAAATTCGGTCAGGGTTCCATCATGAGGTACGGCGACGGTGGTCCCGAGCTCGAGGTCGAGGCCATTCCCACGGGCGCCCTGGCCCTCGATGCCGCTTTGGGCATCGGCGGCGTGCCGCGCGGCCGTATCGTCGAGATTTACGGTCCCGAGTCCTCCGGCAAGACAACGCTTTCGCTCGAGATTTTGGCAGAGGCCCAGGCTATGGGCGGTGTCGTGGCATTTATTGATGCCGAGCACGCGCTCGACCCAACGTATGCCGCGCGTATCGGCGTGGACATCGATGAGGTCCTCATTTCCCAGCCCGATACGGGTGAGCAGGCGCTCGAGATCGTCGACATGCTCGTGCGCTCTGGCGCCATCGACGCCATCGTCGTCGACTCTGTCGCCGCTTTGACTCCGCGTGCCGAGATCGAGGGAGAGATTGGCGATACTACGGTCGGCCTTCAGGCCCGTCTGATGAGCCAGGCGCTCCGTAAGCTCGCCGGCTCGCTCGCCAAATCTAAAACGACCTGCATCTTCATTAACCAGCTGCGCGAGAAGATCGGCGTCATGTTCGGCAACCCCGAGACTACGACGGGCGGCCGCGCCCTCAAGTTCTTCTCGTCGGTGCGCATCGATATTCGTCGCATCGACAGCATTAAGCTCAAGGACGAGGTCATCGGCAATCGTGTGCGTGCCAAGGTCGTTAAGAACAAGGTGGCCGCTCCGTTCCGCTCGGCCGAGTTCGACATCATGTACGGCACGGGCATCTCTAAGGAGGGCTCGATTCTGGACATGGCCGTCGAGTGCGGTATCTGCAAAAAGATGGGCTCTTGGTTTGCTTACGGTGAGGACAAGCTCGGCAATGGTCGCGAGGCCGCCAAGGCCTTCCTGCGCGAACACCCCGATTGTGCTGACGAGATCGAGCATAAGGTTCGCCTCGCCTGCGGCCTTGAATTCGATGACGATGCTCCGTCCGAGGTCGAGCTGACCGATCAGCCCGAAACTGGGGAGTTCGATGAGCTTTACGCCATCGATGGCTCCGCGATGCTCGATGATGACGACGAGTAGCGGATGCCCTCATGTCGTATACGGTGACCGAGGCCACGGTCGTCTTTCCCGATAAGAAGGCGGCCTCCTCGTTCTCGAGTGGGTATGCATCAAAAAAGCCTTGTGCACATATCGACTGTGAGCTCGAGAGCGGTTTTGAACGATCCATCTGGATTCCTGTTCGTGTCGCGCGCCTGTTCCTTAAAAATCGCCCCGATCTTCCCTGCGATTGGGAGGAGTTTCGCGAGGCGGTGCAGCTCATTGAGCGTAAATGCGCGCTTACCATGGTGACTGAGATGCTGTCACGCCGCGACCATGCCACGGGTGAGGTTCGTGACAAGCTGGCTCGTTATGGATTTCGACAGCCTGCAATTGATTTTGCCGTCCAGCGTGCCACTGAGTATCGCTTTTTAGATGAGAACCGCTTTTGTTCGTACTTTATCGAGGAACGCAAACGACGCGGCTGGGGGCAGCGCAAGATTGAGACTGAGCTCAAGCGCCGCCATGTCGTACTCGATGATATCCCCGGCTATCCCGAGGATTATTTTGCCGTGGAGGACGACTTGGCACGCGCATCGGCTTTACTTGCAAAGCGTCGTGTTCCCGAGACACGTGGATTCGAAAAGCTCGTCCGGTTTTTGATGGGCAAGGGATTTTCGTACCACATCGCCGCCGATGCCGTAAAGGCGCGTCTCGATGCCGAACGTGAGGAATGTGCAGTTTAGACACATGTGTTTTGCGTACCCGCCGTTCACCGCGTTTTAGCCGCCGTACCGGGTCCATTTATTTGACAGTTGTTGCGGTTCAACGTACGATAAACACTGTCATTTGCTTTGTGATATGTGCTCATCTTTGATGAGTTTGTTTATATGTTTATCTGTATCCGACCCGCATAAGCTGCGCCCATATTACTCAAATGTCGCGAGCCGTTCGTAAGGACGGTTCGCTTTGTTGTGTAACGAATCCATAAAAAGGAGTGAGCATGCCTATCATCGCAGCGCTCGTTGGCATTGTTTTGGGTGCCATCGCCGCCATTGCCTACATGCGCACCGCCAAGCAGGGTAGTCTTCACGAGGCCGACGAAAAGATCCAGTCGGCTCACGCACAGGCTGAGTCCCTAATCGGTGATGCAAAGCGCCAGGCCGAGACCCTCAAAAAAGAGGCTCTGCTTGAGGCAAAGGAAGAGATCATCAAGAATAAGCAGGCTGCCGAGGCCGAGGACAAGCAGCGTAAGAGCGAGATTCGTACGCTCGAGAACCGTGTGATGCAGCGCGAGGAGTCCCTCGATCGCCGCAACGATGCCCTCGACAAGCGTGAACATCAGCTGTCCAGCCAGGCTGGGCAGGTCGAGAAGCGCTCCCGCGAGCTTGAGGAGCTCTGCGCCAAGCAGACCTCGGAGCTCGAGCGTATCGCCGACCTGACCCGCGAGGACGCTCACAAGGAGCTTCTCGACAAGGTTCGCGGCGAGGTTACCCACGAGGCCGCCACGATCATCCGTGAGTCCGAGCAACAGGTTCGCGCCGAGTGCCACAAGACCGCTCAGGAGATCTTGTCCCTGGCGATTCAGCGCTGCGCCGCCGATCACACCGCCGAGGTCACCGTTACCTCTGTGCACATTCCCTCCGACGACCTCAAGGGTCGCATCATCGGCCGCGAGGGTCGCAACATCCGCACCTTCGAGCAGGTTTCCGGCGTCAACCTTGTGATCGACGACACGCCTGAGACCGTCGTGCTTTCGAGCTTCGATCCGGTCCGTCGCGAGACCGCACGCGTCGCCCTCGAGAACCTTATTGCTGACGGCCGCATTCACCCCGCCCGCATCGAGGAGATGTATCACAAGGCCGCCGACTTGGTTCAGCAGCGCGTGCGCGAGGCTGGCGAACAGGCTGCCTTCGATACCGGTATCCACGATCTGCACCCCGAGATCGTTAAGACCCTGGGTGCCCTGCGCTATCGCACCTCGTTTGGTCAGAACGTGCTCCAGCATTCCCTCGAGGTTTCCGACCTGTGCGGCGTGATGGCTTCCGAGCTTGGCCTGGACGTTGTGACCGCCAAGCGTGCCGGCCTGCTGCACGATCTTGGCAAGGCTATCGACCATGACGTCGAGGGCCCGCACGCCGTCATCGGCGCCGAGCTCGCCCGTCGCTATGGCGAGAAGCCCGTTATCGTTCACGCTATCGAGGCTCATCACGCCGACGTCGACCCCAACACGGTGCTCGATGTTCTGGTCCAGGCTGCCGATGCTGTTTCTGCCTCTCGCCCCGGTGCCCGTCGCGAATCGGCCGAGAACTACATCAAGCGCCTTGAGAAGCTCGAGGAGATTGCCAACTCCCATGACGGCGTCGAGCGTACCTATGCCATGCAGGCTGGTCGCGAGGTTCACGTCATGGTTCAGCCGGACAAGATTTCCGATGCTCAGTCCACGGTCTTGGCTCATGACATCGCCCATCAGATCGAGGAAGAGATGGAGTATCCCGGTCAGGTGCGCGTCGTCGTGATTCGCGAGAGCCGCGCTGTCGATATCGCTAAATAACATGAACGACGCGAACGAGCTCATCTCATTTATCGCGTCGATGTCGGGGGAGGGCAATCTTCGCGTCGAGGAGAACCTTGGCGAGGGGTATGTCCGCCTCCGCGTTTCGGAGGCCGAGCGGCGCCAGGCAAAGCACGACATTCAGCATGTCGAGGATATTGTCATCGAAATGCTGCGGAACGCCCGTGATGCCGGCGCCGACAAGGTCTATCTCGCCACGACCAAGGAAGATGGCGTCCGTACGCTCGTCTTTCTGGATAACGGCTCGGGCGTGCCGCAGGATATGCAGGAGTGCATCTTCGATGCCCGCGTCACCTCCAAGCTCGAGAGCATGAAGATGGATCGTTGGGGCGTTCACGGTCGAGGCATGGCATTGTTCTCGATTAAGCAGAACACCGACGAGGCACGCGTTGTCACGTCGGATGTTGACCTTGGCTCGGTCTTTAAGGTGAGCGTCGCTACCGACCGCCTTTGCGAGCGCGCCGATCAGTCCAGCTGGCCTCAGGCCGTGAAGGACGAGGACGGTCACTATGTCTGCGCCCGCGGCCCTCACAACATCATTCGCGCCGCCTGCGAGTTTGCCCTCGAGGAGCTGCGCGCCTGTGATGTCTATTTGGGGTCTCCGTCCGAGATCGCCGCGACGTTGCATGCGCAGGCGTCCAGCCGTCTCGATACTTCTCGTCTTTTGTTTATCGATGACGAAGCCGAGCTTCCAGTGGTCGATCGCCTGGGTCTTGCTTCGGATGCGGAAGACTTTATCCGTATCTGTTCGGGTTTGGGCCTTGAGATGTCCGAGCGTACGGCGCATCGTATTTTGGCGGGCCAGATTAAGCCCGTTCGCGGTGTAACCGCACGCCTGCTTCGCGAGCGCGATTCGTCCTCACATGCGTCTGCTCCGGTTGATCTTGCCAAGGATCGTCGCGGGCTGAGTATCGCCAAGGACGACATGGCGCAGTTCTCGCGAGCCGTCGAGCGCGACTTTAACGATCTTGCATCGCGGTACTATCTCAACCTTTGCGGCGACCCCAAGATTCGTGTTTCGCGCGATCGTATTACCGTGACGTTCGATCTTGCCAAAGAGGAATAGCATCTTTACCGAGTCCGTTCGGTACGATACAGTTATTGCAGTTAAAACGTACTTTTAAACGCAGGAGTTTCTTCATGGATTGCCTGAAGGTATCAAGCAAATCATCGCCCGCGTCCGTTGCCGGCGCCATTGCCGGCATGGTCAAAGATGGCGTTCCCGTCAATATTCAGTGTGTCGGCGCGGGTGCCGTCAATCAGGCCATTAAGGCTGTGGCTATTGCACGCGGATTTTTGATTCCGACCGGGTTTGATATTTCCTGCGCGCCGGTGTTCTCCGATATCCTCATCAACGG
This sequence comes from Collinsella sp., assembly GCA_036304385.1. Lineage (GTDB taxonomy): Bacteria > Actinomycetota > Coriobacteriia > Coriobacteriales > Coriobacteriaceae > Collinsella. Next base: position 11,693 of record JAXIYS010000047.1, read on the forward strand.
GGAGTCGCGCACGGCCATCCGTCTTTCTATTTACGTTCATCAGATTAATCGAGCTGCTATGGATAACGTTGTGATGGACGACGTTAAGCCTGTGGCATAGCGTGTTTGCTCTTTGCCCGCGCTCTTTGATTCCACCTATTCCACCTCGTTAGGACTTATACACATGGACCAGGGTTCCGTACGCGATATTCTTGCCGGTAAAACCTACTTTATCCGCACCTTTGGCTGCCAGATGAATCAGCACGACTCCGAGCGCGTGAGTGGCCTGCTCGACTCGTATGGCTGCCTCATGGCGCTCGATCCAGAGCATGCTGACATTGTCGTGTTCATGACGTGCTGCGTTCGTGAGGCTGCTGACACCCGTCTGTACGGTCAGTGCAACTCTTGTAAGAGCCTCCCGCCTTCGCCCTCGGGCAAGCGTGTGGTCGCCGTGGGCGGTTGTATCGCACAGCGCGACGGCGAGGGTCTGCTCACCAATGTCGATAACGTCAATGTTATCTTTGGCACGCATTCCATCGCGCATGTTGCCGAGCTCATTGCCGAGGCGTTCTTGGACGGCAAGCGTCATATTCGCACCAATGAACACGAGGACACGGATGCTATGAGCATGCCGTGGCATCGTGAGACCCGGTATCACGCCTGGGTCCCCATTATGACGGGCTGTAATAACTTCTGCACCTATTGCATCGTGCCGTATGTGCGCGGTCGCGAAAAGAGCCGCCCTTTCGAGGAGATTGTCGACGAGGTAACCGGTCTAGTACGCCAGGGCGTGCGTGAGGTTACGCTTTTGGGTCAAAACGTCAACTCCTATGGTCGCGACCTGTTTGGCAAGCCGCGCTTTGCCGACCTGTTGCGTGCCGTGGGCGATACGGGTGTAGAGCGCATCTTCTTTACTTCCTCACACCCCAAAGACCTGCTGCCCGAGACTATCGACGCTATGGCCGAGACGCCTGCCGTCATGCCGCAGCTGCACCTGGCAGTTCAATCGGGCTCGACGCGCATCCTTAAAGAGATGAATCGTCGCTATACGCGCGAAGACTATCTGGGGCTTGTCGATCGCATCCGCAATCGCATGCCCGATATCGCGCTTTCGACCGATATCATCGTTGGCTTCCCCGGCGAGACCGAGGAAGATTTTGAGCAGACGCTCTCGCTTGCCGAGACGGTCCGTTATGCTCAGGCCTATACGTTTATCTATTCCAAGCGCGCCGGTACTCCGGCAGCCGAGATTGATGATCCCACGCCGCATGAGGTGATTCTTGAGCGCTTCAACCGTTTGGTGAAGGTTATTGAGACCACTGCGCACGAATATAACCAAGGTGAGCTCCACACCATTGTGCCGGCGCTTATTGAGGGTACGAGCAAAAAGAATGACGCGGTGCTGCTGGGCAAGAGTCCTAAGAATCAGACCGTTCATGCACCGATTCCCGAGGGCTACAGTATCGATCAGTTGATTGGTAAAATTGTCGATGTTGACGTCGATGTTGCCAAGACCTGGTATCTGTCCGGATCCGTTGTGGGCGAGCCGCGCTAATGATTTCTCCCGGGGCAGGCCTTTCTGCCGTTGCAATTGTCGGTCCGACCGCGGTTGGTAAAAGTGATGTCGCAGATCGTTTGGCGGCTCGCCTTTCGTCCGAAGTGCTGTCGTGTGACGCGATGCAAATCTATCGAGGCATGGATATCGGCACTGCCAAGATGGCACCCGAGGAATGCACGGCGCCGCTACGCCTGGTCGACATTGTTGAACCGGGCGTTGCATATTCTGCAGCGCTGTATCAGGCAGACGCTCGTGTGCATGTTGAGCGCTTGCTGGGCGAGGGCTGCCTACCGGTGTTTTGCGGGGGCACAGGCCTGTATCTCAAGGCCGCCCTGGATGAAATGGATTTTCCCTCGGGCGAGCTTGAGGACGATCGCCGCGCGGGGTATCAGGAGCTTGCCGAACGCATTGGCGAGGAAGCGCTGCACGCGCTGCTTGCCGAGCGTGACCCCGAGTCCGCTGCGGTCATTCACCCCCATAATGTTCGTCGCGTGATTCGCGCGCTCGAAATGCACGATGATGGTGTGTCCTACGCGCAGCAAAAGTCGCAGTTTAGTGTTCCGCGCGAGCATTATCACGCTCTGTGGTTTGGGTTGATGCGTAATCGTGAGGCGCTTTACGAGCGTATTAACCTACGCGTCGATCTGATGTTTGAGCAGGGTCTTGTTGATGAGGTTCGCGGTCTTATGGACCAGGGGCTTGAAGATGCCCTAACTTCGATGCAGGCGATTGGCTATAAAGAGATTATCGATGCCTTTAACGGCGTGATGTCTATGGATGAGGCTCGCGAACTCATCAAAATGCGCTCGCGTCGCTATGCCAAGCGTCAGCTTTCGTGGTTTAAACGCGATGACCGTATCGTGTGGTTCGATATGGACGAGTTTGCGATCGATGAGGTCGTTGAGGATATCCTTCACCGTATCGAGGCGGTCTAATGGCTCGGTTTCCCCTCGTTCCAACGGCTCCTGCGCCCGAACGTGCCGTTCTTGTCGGAGTTGAGTGGCGCGATAACGCCTGGCCGCTCGATCGCTCGCTTGACGAGCTTGAGCGCCTGGCCCATACGGCTGGCGCTCAGTGCGTGGCGCGTTTGTCGCAGCGTCTGGTTAAGCCGTATCCAAAATCGTTTATCGGCTCCGGTAAGGTTGAGGAGCTTTGCGGGCTCGTGCATCGTATGGATGCCGATGTTGTTATCTTCGACGACGATTTAACGCCCTCGCAGCAGTCGTATCTGGAGAAAGCCGTGGGCGAACCGGTTAAGATTATCGACCGTACGGCGTTGATTCTCGATATTTTTGGCCTGCACGCTCAGACCCGTGAGGGCCGTCTGCAGGTGCAGCTAGCCCAATTGCAGTATCTGTTGCCCCGCTTGCGCGGTATGTGGAGCCATCTTGCTAAAGAGCAGACACGCGGCGGCATTGGTTCGCGCTTTGGTCAGGGCGAAAGCCAGCTCGAGGTTGACCGACGTTTGATTCGCAACAAGATTGCCGCACTTCGTCGCGAGCTTAAGCAGGTTGAACAGCGCCGCGATGTCCAGTCAAAGAGTCGTATCGAGTCGCCGGCGTTTCGCGTTGCCTTAGCCGGTTATACCAATGCCGGTAAGTCGACGTTGCTCAATCGCCTGACCGGGTCTACGGTGCTTTCACAGGACAAATTGTTTGCCACGCTCGATCCGACGACGCGCTCGTATCGCTTGCCCGGTGGTCGTGGCATGACCATTACCGATACTGTTGGTTTTATTCAAAAGTTACCGCATGGTCTCGTTGACGCCTTTAAGTCCACGCTGTCTGAGGTCCTTGGTGCCGATCTGATCCTTAAAGTTGTGGATGCCTCTGACGAGGACTACGAGCGCCAGCTCGAGGCAGTCGATCGCGTTCTTGACGAGATCGGTGCCGGCGAGCGTTTGACGCTTACGGTGTTCAATAAAATCGACCTACTCGATAGCGTCAATCGATTGAGTTTCCATCGTCGCTATCCCGAGGCCGTGCTGTTCTCGGCCCAGACGGGCGAGGGACTCGACGATCTCGTCGACCGCATTGCTCGTGAGGCAGCTGCCACCGATGTGTTGCTTTCCGCTGATATCCCGTATCGCGAGGGCGCCCTCATTACGCTGGTGCATGAGCAGGGAACCCTTCTGCATGAGGAATATCTAGAGGACGGCGTTCGCATTGTGGCAAAGATGCCGGCCCGAATCGCGCCGCGTCTTGAGCGCTATCGTACGGAATAAACGAGCTCTAGCACGCCTAGAATGACAGGCTGATGGAGCAGGTAGAACGGTAAGGCATGCCGACCGAGGACTGCGAGTTCCGGGATGGGATTGGCGTATGCCCATGCTGGCGCCTCGAGGCTTGATGCTTGTGCTGCCTGGGCAGCAAAAAAGCCGGTAAGGTACATAAAGACAACGGAATGAGCGGATAGTAGTCTCCCGAAACAAAACCGGGCCCCGGGAATCCAAGCCATGCCAGGTAGGGGAGTGAGTAGACCACTTTTGGAATGCCCCAGGTTAGGGCAAAAAGAACAAGGCACGCTGCGATGCCCCACAAGCCCGGTAATTTTTGGAGTAACGGACGGGTGAGTGCAACCACCGCGGTGCACGCCGCCATGCAATAAATGATGCCAAAATTTACCGAATCGTCGACTGATACCAGTGTAGTTGCAATCCATACGATCAAGGCTGCAGCCGCGTATTTGAGGGCGCGCTTAACGTTATTGCGCGAGAGCGTGCACATCCAACCGGCGATAAACAAAAATACCCAGCTGATACTAGCGCGCCAGATATCCTGGAAAACCGTTTCGGTAAACCATGGCATATCCCATCCATATAGGTAGGCCAAATCGTAGCAAGCGTGAAAACCTGCCATCGACAGCATCGTAAACCCGCGGACGGTGTCAAATATGGTGATGCGTTTTTGCATTACGAGAACCGGCGCATTAAACCGACAACTTTACCCAAAATAACGGGATTTGTCGCATAGATGGGCTCCATAGTGTCGTTCTCGGGCTGCAGGCGCACGCGCCCCTGCTCCTTGTAGAACGTCTTGACGGTCGCCGAGCCATCGATCATAGCCACGACGATTTCGCCGTTCATGGCGCTCTTTTGCTCGCGAACGATAATGTAGTCACCGTTGTAGATGCCGACATTGATCATTGAGCTGCCGTGCACTTCAAGGATAAAGGAGCCCTGGTCTGTGGCGATTTCGGTCGGGATGGTAAAGGTGTCCTCGATATTTTGCTCGGCTAGAATGGGAATTCCAGCCGCGACGCGACCGACGAGCGGCAGCGAGACCGTTCCGCGGGGCGCTGTGGGTTCATCGGATTTGGAAATCGAGACTGAGGATCCGTCCTCATCAAAGAGCTCCAGGGCGCGAGGCTTGGTGGCATCACGCTTGAGCAGCCCTCGTGCCTCCAGGGCAGAGAGATGAGCATGTACCGTGCTGGGGGAGGAGAGGCCTACGGCCGATGCCATCTCGCGCACACTGGGCGGATAGCCCTTCTCCTGCTGATATTCCTTGATGAAGTCGTAAATCTGCTGCTGACGCTTGGTAATTTTGCGAGCCATCAGGGGATCCTCTCTGCCAATGTCAAACAAATGTTCGATTTTTGCTTGACAGGAACAACTGTTCGAAGATAATAATAACCGAACATTCGTTCTCGCGCTAGACATTTTTGTCCGCGCGGCTTGATAAAACTGTTCTCAGCAAAACACGCGAGAGGAGAACATGATGAACGCAACGGATATGGTCCAGGGAAACCTCGCCCTTAAGCTCGAGACGCCTGCGGCGCCGGCTTTCACGGTTGTCAAAGGCGGCCGATCTGGTTTCCAAACACTGCCTGGCAAGCCCGTCCGCAGCCAGTGCGTCGCCACGACCTCGGCCCCCGTTGCCCTAAAGGTCTCGACGATTGTCGCCCTGGCCGTTGCGCTCACGCTCTTCTTTGTACTTGCTACCTCGATCTTCAGCGCTCGTCATGCCGCATATGCCGAGTCGGCATCCAACGTTACCTACGAGACCGTCCGTGTTCAGTCTGGCGATTCCTTGTGGTCGCTTGCCCAGGAGCATCCGATTGAGGGTCTTTCTACGCAGGAGACCTCTGATATGATCCGCAACGTCAATCACCTGGAGCATGGCTCGATCGATGCCGGTGCGCATCTTAAAGTTCCCGTTCGTTCCTAAGATTTAAGCACCGTCGCATGGTACCCTTGTAGTCGTTTTAGAGGAGGTACCATGCGCTGTCCCAAATGCGGCAAGGCACATACCCGCGTTGTTGATTCCCGCATGCAGGAATCTAATAACACCATCAAGCGCCGTCGCGAATGCTGCTCATGTAATTATCGTTTTACGACATTTGAGCGTTGTGAAGACCCTATCGAGGTCATTAAGTCAGACGGATCCAAGCAACGGTTCGATCGCAATAAGCTGCTGGTCGGTTTGATGCGCGCCACGATCAAGCGAGATATCGACACTAAGAAGCTCAACGAGATCATTGACGATATTGAGGTCGAGCTTCGCTCCCGTACGCTTACGGCCGTTACATCCCATGAGCTGGGCGATATGGTTCTCAAGCGGTTGGCCAAGATCGATAAAGTGGCCTACATCCGCTTTGCCTCGGTCTACCGTGATTTCAAAGATGTCGATGAGTTTCTGCAAGAGCTCGACAAGCTAAGGTGATTTCATGTCCAACATTACCGTTAACATTAAACGTCTCGACCCAACCGTCGAACTTCCTAAATACGCCCATCCTACGGATGCCGGCCTGGACCTCCGTTCCAACGAGGATTGCATTCTGAAGCCCTTTGAGCGTCGTCTGGTCTCCACGGGTCTAGCTATCGCCCTGCCCGACGGCTACGCCGGCTTCGTCCAGCCCCGTAGCGGCCTGGCCATTAAGCAAGGCCTGTCCATAGTCAACACGCCCGGTCTCATCGACGCCCACTACCGAGGAGAGCTCAAAGTCATCCTCATCAACCTAGACCCCACGAACAACATCCAAATCAACAAAGGCGACCGCATCGCCCAGCTCGTCATCCAAGAAGTCCCCACGGTCAACCTCGTAGAAGTAGAGGAACTAGACGAAACCGACCGAGGCAAAGGAGGCTTCGGCTCCAGCGGCGTAGCTTAGGGGTGCTCGTATCCCTCCCGCCCGCCTCTCACACATATCATTCCATGCTCAAACATTCTCGCTTCGCTTCGCTCGCTGCGAAACTGCGCGTGGAACGATATGTGTGAGAGGCGGGCGGGCGGTTACTCGCTTGAAAAATTAAAGCCTTTCTTTCTAGTAAGCCGATGCGATAAAGGAAAACCTCCTTCTCGCATCGGCTTACTATATTTATATTTTTGGTTTTGCCTTTGCAGATTCTGATGGTGGGGAATCTGGTATAGCTGCAAGTACGTTAACGCAGCTTGCCTGTGGGAGGCCCCTATATATCGTCCCGCGCGCAGTTTCGCAGCGAAGCGAGAATGTTTGAGCACGGGATGATATATAGGGGCCTCCCACAGGCAAGCGAACATTAAGACGCTAGCGGATATGCGCGGGTTTTCCGCCCCAGTAGAAGCGGCAGAATGCGCGTTTTCTTTTCTGGGGTTTGCCTACGAGTTCCATGGTGGCGACGGCGATGTCTTTGGCTGCATGGGGGCGGCGTAGTACTTCGCCGTTGATGAGCAGGGCTTTGAGTGATTCGGGATGGTCGTGCAGGTGGCGCAACGTTACGATGAGCTCTCGTGCCGTGGTGACGTGCATGCTGGCGCCCATGCCGGTGAGCATGGTGGTGTTTGCCTTTTCCTGGCCATAGGACTTGCCCAGCAGGATCATCGGCAGATGTGCGCATAGGCACTCGGTGACCGTGAGTCCCCCCGATTTGAGGATTGCCAGGTCGCAGCCGTGCATGAGGGCCGCCATGTCGTCGACATAGTCCAACACCGTGACGTTCTCGAGCTTCATGGCATCGAAGAGCGTCTTCAGCCGGGTGGCATACTCCACGTCTTTGCCCGGCAAAAAGACAAAGTGCATGTCTTCGAAGCTGCGCAGGAAGGGGAGCGTGTGGTCCATCGCCGCGCGAAAGCGGACGTAAGGCTGAGGCAAGCTGGCGCCGGCCATTACCAGCACGACGGTCTTGTCGGTGGGGAGGTTGAACTTGGCTAGCTCTTCCTCGCGATTGTAATCCGTGTCGAATCCGACGCGAATAGGAATGCCGGTAATGCGAATCTTTGTCTCGGGCACCTTGCGTGGACGCAGCGTTTCGGCCATAAATTCGTTGGCAACACAGAAGAGGTCGGTGTCCTTGTGGGGCCACCAGCCCTCGACTTCGTAGTCGGTCGGTACGCAGATGACCGGATAATCGATACCCGTAATTACGCGGGCGCCCACGGCAACATTGGCTGCTGTGATGTGCGTTGCGACCACGGCTATGGGCCTGCGGCTACGAATATATTCGTTGAAGGCGGGGAACATAATTCGCGACCATGCCGTGCCGCCACCCCAGAGAAGATGTCCCGTAAGCGTGTATCGCCAGGTCAGGTCGTAAATGGGGCGCGTGGCTCCCGTAAAAGAAGCCGCGGTCTTATTGCCGTCGAATTTAATGCGTCCAAAATCAAGGATATCGAGCACTTCAATCTCAACGTCCTCGGGGATGCCATTGGTGCCACGGATGAGGTCGAATGCCTGCGCAATCGCATTTGCGGCGGCCTTGTGGCCCGAGCCGACCGAGGCGTGCACGATGGTCACGAGAGGTTTTTGCTGAGCCAAGAGCGTGGTTTGCTCCGATTGGGGAGTGCTATGCGTGGGCAGGGGAGCGTCGTCGCTCGTCTGCGTCTGATCCATCGATAACTCCCCTTCGACGTTGTAACACGGATTTATCATTGTAGTGCATGAGTGTCACGTTCACGTAAATTTGGGTATGAGCGCAAAGAACGACAACGTTTCGACGAGAGGACTCTTCATGACTACCGATCAGACAATCGATGTTGCGATTATCGGCGGCGGCCCTGCGGGCTATGCTGCCGCCATTTATGCGGCGCGCGCCAACCTGACGACGACTGTCCTTGGGCAGGGTATGTCTGGCGGACAGATCGCCACGTCCAACGAGATTGAGAATTATCCTGGCATTCCGCTGCTGAGCGGTGCCGAACTTGGCGAGCGGTTCCAACAGCATGCTGAAGGCCTGGGGGCTCAGGTTGAATGGAGTATGGTGACAGGCGTCGATTACGATGCCGATGCGGCTCAATTTACCATCCATCATGATATGGGCGACACAGCGGCCAAGAGCGTCATTGCGTGCATGGGTGCCACGCCGCGTCCTGCTGGTTTTGTTGGCGAGGATACGTATCGCGGTCGTGGCGTATCATATTGCGCAACATGTGACGGCATGTTCTTCCGCGGCAAACAAGTCTTTGTTATCGGCGGCGGCAATGCTGCCTGCGAGGAAGCCCTGTTCTTGTCAGAAATCGCCAGCAGCGTAACCATCGTGCTGCGTCGCGATCAATTCCGTGCACCCGAGGGCGTTGTGAATAAGGTGCTTGCTAAGGACAATATTTCAGTTAGGTACCAAACTAGTATTGTTGAGCTTTCTGGTGAAGCGATGCCCACCACTATCACGTTCAAGGACAATGTGACTTGTGAAATGCACACTGAGTCCTTTGAACCTGGCTCTTTTGGCATCTTTGTCTTTGCGGGCACGCAGCCACACACCGAGCTGGTTGAGCATCTAGTCGATCTGGCTCAGGACGGCGGCATTGTTACCGACGATTCGATGGCCACCCGTACGCCCGGCTTATTCGCAGCCGGCGATATCCGTTCCAAGCGTTTGCGTCAGGTTGTGACCGCCGTTTCGGACGGAGCTATAGCGGCTACCAGCGCATATGCTTTCCTACGCGGATAAGTACGATAATATATCTTATGTAAGGTTGCTATCTTTAAACAAAGTGGTTGGACGGTGCTTTAATGTGCTGTCCAACCACTTTTACATAGCGGCTATATAGTATGCAAAACTAGATTATCTAGAATACAATATAGAAAATGAACGGAGGAACCTCATGAACCACGTCAAACATGTTATCCCGATGTCCGATACATCGGTCAGCATTAAGCCGGAGGATATTCAGCCGACGGTGCTGCCGGATGCATTCATTCAGTCCGATATAGTGGGTAAACTCAATGCGTTGAGCCTGCCACGCTATGACCAGCTGCCCAACGTAACGCTCTATCGCGATCAGGTTATTGAATATGTTGCGCTGTGGATGGAGCCGCTTTCGATTTGCGTAGAGCAGCCCGTTATCACGCCTTCGATGATCAATAACTACGTGAAGGTCGGCCTCGTTCCTGCTCCGGTTAAAAAGCAGTATGGCCGTGAGCAGATTGCGCGTCTCATCGCCATTTGTATCTTTAAGCAGGTGCTGCCCATCGCTGCGGTTCAGGCACTTTTTAATATTCAGCGCTTGAGCTACGACGCTCCAACGGCTTTCGATTATGTAGTCGATCAACTTGAGGCATCGATTCGTGCGGCGTTTTCCGTCGAGCAGACTCCCGTGCCCGATACCGCACATCAGGTTACGCGCGAGTCGCTGCTCGTACGCAGTGCGGTATCGTCCTTCGTTTCGAAGGCGTACCTGATGAGCTATCTAAAGTTCAATGGGTTTAATAGCTAGTTGACGTATAACACGGGCGGAACAAAGAGCCTTCTGTCACTTTGTCCCGCCCGTGTTTTTGCTTGGTTGTACGTTATCGGCCCGAAGCCACACCCATGCCGTAGCCGATGATGAGGCCGTGCATCTCGGCGTAATAGGAATCCAGGCCGTTGCAGGGCATGATAATCGTCTTGGTTCCGGGCCAGTGCTCGACAATGCGGTCGGCAAGCGCCTGGGCGCCCTCCTCGTTTTCCACGTGATCGATGACGACTACCCCGCCAGTAAAGCCCTCTGCCTCCATGGTGTCGACAATTTTGGCGAGCATCTTTTTCGCGCCACGCGTGTGCCCAACGAGTTCAATTTTGCCCGCTTCGCTCGCCGTTCCCAAAATGCGGATATTGAGCTTGTTGGCAATGACGCCGGCTGCCTTAGGAATACGTCCAGCCTTTGCAAGGTTCTCGTAATTACACAGGCTAAAGAGAATCTTGCTGTTCTGCTCCAAGCTATCGAAGTAAGCGCAGGCGTCCTCAAAGGAGACGTCCGGGTTACTTGCAAGATAGCGATCAAATAGTAAGAAGATCAGGTCCATCTTGCCGCCTGCTGCCCGCGAATTAACCAAATGAATCTGACGGTTGGGCTCTTCGGCAAGCACCATGTCACGTGCGGTGGCCGCGGCATTGTAGCTTCCCGAGACGCCCTCGGAGATGGGCATGCAGATCGTCTTGTCGGCAAGCTTAAAAAGCTCGGTCCACTCGCCTACGCTCGGACAGGCGCTCGAAGAAGCGCTCGACTCCGCCTGCACGGCGTAATTGAGCTCGTGAACGTCGAGCGTGAGGTCATCGACAAACTCACGCTCCCCTACTCGGATCTTAAGGGGTGCAAATGCAAAGGTGGTATGAGGTGCGGTTGGCCGCCAATCGCGAAGATTGCAGCTCGAATCGGAGATAAGCGCCCAGCTCATTGAGGGTCCTTTCTAGTTGTTCCTCAACAATTATAGCTATCTTTTGGACAGACGTTGTGCATATCTAGTATTCAAAACTAGATTGTTGCTTAAACGCAAAACGGGCGATCGAGATATAAGAATGGACCTCGCTCCCAAAGGATACGAGGCCCATTGTTGTTTGCTGAGTTACAACACTTAGTAGCGAACGAAAATGTAATTGTTGTTCATGCCAGCGGCAACGGAGCTGATGATAACGCCCGTCTTGTAGTCGGAAGCATGGATCATCTGGCCGTTACCAATGTAGATGCCGGTGTGGTAAGAGTTAACCACGACGTCACCAGGCTGGGGATCGGACACGCGGGTCCAGCCCATAAAGGTGCCGGTGTTGCCAAGGCGGCAATAACGGCCGGTGAGGCAGTAGCTTACAAAACCGGAGCAGTCAAAGCTGTTCGGTCCAATGCCGCCCCAAGAATAAGCATAACCGAGCTTGCTGTAGGCGCGCGAAACAACGGTACCACCGTCAACGGACTGGCTCGGTGCGGAAGGCGTCGGAGCCGGAGCAGGCGTCGAGGGCTGCGGCGTGGGGGCAGGAGCGGGCGCGGGGGTGTTGTCGCCGCCATTGTTGGTCGTGCCACCACCGTTGTTGGTGTTCTCGGTCGTACCGGCGGTGTCGTTGCTCACCGTGGCCTTTTCGGCAGTGCTGGCGTTGATACCGGCCTGCAGCGCGGCGTTGGCCTCAGCCTCGGCAGCAAGCTCGGCCTGCAGCTGTGAATCCAGGGAGTTCACGACACTCTGGGCCTCAGCCTGCTGGGCATTGAGCTCGTCGACCTTCTTCTGCGTCGCGGCGACGTTCTTCTCCTGCTCGGTCTGCTTATCGGTGAGCTGCTGCTTAAGGTCCTTGACCTCCTGAATGGTCTGGGCCTGCTTGTCGGACACCTTACCGTAGTAGAAGAGACGGTTGAGCATGTCGCCCAGATCATCGACGCCCGTCAGAACCTGAAGGAGACTCAGACCGCCGGTCTTGTACTCACCGGCAACGTAGTTGGAAAGCTTTGCCTGACCTTCGGCAATCTCTTGCTGCTTTTGCGTGATCTCGCCTGCAGTCTGATCAAGCTCCTGCGTCTGTGCGGAGAGTTCTTCATGAATTTGCTGGGTTTGGGTGCCAATCTGCTCGAGTTTAGTTCGAGCAGCGGCAAGGTCGGATGCGGTATCGGCGTAGGCCGGAGCCACGAGGCCCAGGCCCAAAACACAAGCGAGGGTTGCCGTAGCAGCGCAGCGTGCCATGTTTCTGTGCGTGTTTGCTGTGCGCATGTAGCTTCCTTTCCGGTATCTAAGGGTAGCGGCTAGTCCACCGTTACCAGGCTAAAGAGCTCAACGTCCTCGTTAGAAGGCGTGAGCTTCTTGCGCGGGTTGAGAAACGCAAGCTCAAGGATACAACCGTAGCCCACAAGCTTTGCGCCCATATCTCGCACCAGTTTACCTGTTGCCTCGACGGTTCCGCCCGTCGCGATCAAGTCGTCCAGAATCAACACGGTATCTTTAGAGCTGATGGCATCGGCGTGGATCTCGATAGAATCCGTTCCATACTCGAGCTCGTAGCTCTCGCTTACCGTCTTGCGCGGCAGTTTACCCGGCTTACGTGCGGGAACAAAACCGGCACCCAGGGCGACGGCCACGGGCACACCGACCATAAAGCCGCGGGCCTCGGGTCCTACGACCTTGGTAATGCCCATGCCGGCAAAATGCTCGGCCAGGGCATCCACCATGGCCTTTAGGGCCTCGGGATTGCCAAAGAGCGGCGTGATGTCCTTAAAGACGACTCCGGGCTCGGGATAGTCGGGGATATCGACGATATGAGATTCGAAGTCGTACATGACGTGACCTTTCATGGATTGCCGGGTGAACGGCGGTTATTTACCCGCGTTAGCAGACGAGCTATGCGAGGGGGTAACGACCTTGGACGGCTGCACAAGCGACTCGTCGTGCGCGGCAACCGCGGGGACGCTTGCCCCATCGCTTTTAGCCTTGGTGGATTCGGAACGCGCGATCTCCTCATCGAGAGCATCGATGTCAGCGTCCTCGACCACGGCGTTGAGCGACTCAAAGACACGGTTCTTAAGGAGCGCGGTGTGCACACCCTCGGTGAGATCGTGCAGCTTCTTAAAAGCGCGCTCGAGCTTGGCGTCGCGCTCGTCATCGGACGTATCCATGCCGAGCATGCTCACGAGAACCTGCTCAAACATCGAAGACTCGCGGTTTGCCGACGATACGTACTGACGCAGGTTGCGCGGCTCAATGTGGAAGCGCGACAGCTCCGAGCAGTAACGGATAATCGGGAAATCTCTGCCATCGACAAGCTCTCGGTTCTGCGGGCTCTTGATGATGCGGATAAGATCGTTCTCGGCAAGGGAGCGGATAAACGAGATCTCGACGCCGAGCATGTCGGGAATGGTCTCGATGGGATGCAGCTTTTGCTTGGTCTCTTTGGGTTCCGTCTTAAGCGGAACATCGGACAGAAGACCCACCTCGTAAGCCAACGTGGACAGGTCCGTCGCGTTTTCCAAGCGCTGCTTAATGACGTTGAGCGGCATGTAGCGGGTCTTCTGCAGGTGCAGGATGACCTCGAGACGGTCAACGTCTTCCTTGGAGTACTGGCGATACCCCTTAGGCGTACGATGAGGGGTGATGAGCCCCTCATCTTCTAGAAATCTAATTTTTGAGTTCGATAGATCGGGGTATGCGCCTCGAAGAAGGTTGACGACTTGGCCGATACTCAGATAGTTGCGTTCGGCCATTACCTACTCACCGGTTTCGATGCGCTCCGGCGTGCTCTCGTGGTAGATGAGCGTGAACGTACCGATCTGAACGGAAGATCCGTCGTGCAGCGGAGCACCGTTGACGATGGCGCCGTCGACCCAGGTTCCGTTGAGCGAGCCCAGATCCTCAATACGGGCGCCCAGGCCCTCACGAATAATGCGTGCGTGGCTGCGCGAGACCGTCATGTCGTTGAGGAAGATGCCGTTCGCGGGATCGCGGCCGATGGTGGTCACGTCGTCCTCGAGCTCAAAGGCGGCTCCGGTCTGCGGGCCCTTGACGATGGACAGAACCGGAGCGGTGATGTGCACGTTGGCCATAAGGTCGGGAACAGTGACATCGCTCGAAGGAACGCGGAAAACGCAGGTAGCGTCCGCAGTCTTATCGTTCTGAGGCATATTGTTAACCTTGTTGTCCATGACAACCCCTATCTAACGCGGCCACGCCGCAAAGAATGAACCGTACGTAATCATACCCCAATGAATCAGTCTTCGATTTCGGGGTTGAGAAAGTCGGTGTCCTCGTCCTCGGGATGCGCGATGGCCTGTTTAATGGCCGCCCCTCCCTTAATGGAATAGATGACAGCGGTGAGCATGGAGAAGATCACGCCGCCGTACACAAAGAAGATGCCGAGGGGCACCGAGCTGCCGTTGAAGCCCGGGAATGCCGTGAACGTGGCGGGCAGCAGATGCCAGCCGTCCACGACGGGAAAGCCCAGCAGCATGAGCGAGAAGCCGGTCATGAGCAGTGCCGTGGCAATTTTCCCGGGAAAGACGACGTCGATGGGGCGACGGTGGTAGTGGCGTACGATGAGCGATCCGATCCCTAAGTAAACATCGCGACCGATAATAAGTATGCAGACCCAGGTGGGCAACTCGCCGCGGACCACGAGACCCAGCACGCCGGTAAACAGCAGCGCGCGGTCGCAGATGGGATCCATAACCTTGCCGAGCCACGAGACCGTTTTGGTCATGCGGGCAATCTGACCGTCCATCCAGTCGGTGGAGGCCGCGATGGCATAGATGACAATGGCGACCACACGGTTGTTGTCCGTCACGAACAGGTACAAAAAGACGAGCGTGAGGACCAGGCGCGTAAAGGTAATAAAATTGGAGATCGTGAAGATCTTATTCGACGGGTAATCGGAAGTGCCGATAAGCTCCTTTTTGATCTTCTTCTTGATGCCCACAGGACTCCCCCGCTGGTAAACGACAAAACTTTCGATACTATACCCGTTCTAGCGATGTCTATCCAGCGTAAGCATAGAGAGTCCAGACATATGGAGGACGGTATCGGGCAGGATGTCTATCGCTTTTGTGTACGTCAGCCTCCAAACATGTCATCAATTGTCGTATTTGGAGGGTGACGTACAAGTTTTTGTTGAGCGAAAGTATCGATTAATAAAGCCGTTGATTCTTCGTTGCTTACTTTATTGATTCTTAACAAAAAAGGTCAGGCACTAGGTGCCTGACCTGCAAACTTCTTGGCAGGACGACTGGATTCGAACCAGCGACCCCTTGACCCCCCAGCGGGGTCAGAATGACCCTGACCTGTGCTTATTTTGTTAAAACACGCGCAGATAGCGCAAGTAGCGCATTTCCGCATTTGCAAATTTTACCAGCTCAGCGCGGTCTGTCCAGATAGCATATTTTCGGCTTCGAGGAGCGCGGTGCAGCCGATGATTTAATCAACGGGGGTAGGAGCCCCGAATCGTCGCCTCTCCGGGTTCCCGCAGGTGGGCCCGCCTGTTTCTAATCAACTGCGGATTTAGGAGCAGACATGCAGAACGAGAAATGCAGCAATAAAACCTTACGCGTATGCGGAGCCGGCGGCGTGAGGAAGAACAAGGGCAAATGGCAGGCTGTCGTGACGGTGGCCGACGAGATGACCGGGAAGAAGGTCCAGAGGACCAGGAACACCCGCGTGCCCTGCCTGAAGCAGAGCACGCGGGGAAAGGCGGCGGCGATGCGCGTCCTCGCGGAATTCAGGTCGGAGGTCGAGCTGGAACTCGCCGAGGCCGAGGAGGCGAGGGCCGCTATCGGCGCCGGGCTTCCCGCCGAACAGCGGGATGACTACGCCGCGCTGCCGCTTTCCGAGGCGCTCGAGAAGTTCATCGACTTCTGCCTGGAGATGAACAGGATCACCCCGACGACCCGCGACGACTACCACTACAGCGCCCTGCACATCGAGCGAGACGAGCTGGGTCTGGTCCCCGTGAACAAGGTGACGACCGACGACGTCAACGCGTGGTCGAGGCGCAGGATCGCCCTGGGCACGGCGCCGGACACGCTCAACAAGTCATTCAAGCTCGGCAAGCGGCTCTACGCCGTCCTGCTGAAGCGCAGCAACGACACGATCGGGAGGAACCCGTTCGACGGCGCCCTCGCGCCCAGGGTCATCGCCAGGCCCAGGAACGCGCTGCGCTCCGACCTCGTGCCGAAGCTCAACTCGGTGACCTCGATGATGCCGGACTCGACCTTCAGGCGGGCGGTCGTGCTCGCCCTGCACACCGGGATGCGCATCGGCGAGGTCTGCGGCCTGCGCTGGTGTGACGTCGACTTCGAGTCGGGGCTCATCACGGTCAGGCACTCGGTGGCCTACGTCAAGGACAGGGGCTCCTTCATCAAGGACACCAAGAACCACGACCTGAGGACGATCCCCGTCGACCCGGTGGGCCTGCTCCCCTTCCTGAAAGAGATCCACGAGATCGATTCGCAGAGGCTCCGGGAGGCATCGGCCCTCGGCCTGCGCGACCTCGCGGACAGCTACGTCGTGTCGCGGCCGGACGGCTCCTTCGCCACCACCAGTTACATCCGCAGGGCGTTCAAGACGTTCTCGGAGACCAACGGCCTCATGGGCACCAACGACGAGCTGATCACGTTCCACGGCCTGCGCCACACCTTCGCGACGCAGTGGATCCGCCACGGCGGCGACATCAAGGCGCTGCAGTCGATCTTCGGGCACAAGGACGCCATGGTCACGCTCAACGTCTACGCCGACATCGAGCCGATGTCCAAGATCCAGAACATGCTGCGCGTGTCGCCGAGCCTGTGGCGAGGCTACCTCGGCCTGAGGGTGGACCCCGGCCCCATGTTCCAGCAGAAGATTCGCGAGGCGATCGAGACGCTCGAGGCGTTCGGCTACGGCATCTCCGAGCCTGACGACCGCAACGTCCTCATCCGCGACGTTCAGACTATCAGCCGCCTCTACCCCACCGAGTACGCGGCAGTGCTGGGGGCCATCCCGACCGAGGCGACCGTGGTCGAGTAGAGGCTGAGACATGCGCTTTCCCAAATCCGTAGTGCAAGTACGGGAATGCGGAATAGCGTTAGTCATATTCTACCCAGTCATCTCGGTGGCGCAAATCTTGGCACGGGTTTCCGCGAAGGCGGACGCCCGTGCCCTTCTTTTTATGTTTACGCAAAGAGTCAGCGGGAATGCAGGTGAGGCCTCGCGGTTCAGGCCGGGGATTTTCAGCCGCGCCGCCCGATTTCGAATAAAGGCCTGCAGATGCAGACGGCTTTCGGGGGCCCCGACGGCACCCCTCTCAAAAATGGGAGTATGGCCCGAGGCCGCACCTGTGCCTCAGCTCCGCCACGAGGGCATCGTTGTCGGTCACCGAGACGATGGCGTCGCCGTCGTAGGGCGCCGCGATGTAGACGCGGTCGAGCGAGTTGGCCGTCCCCGCCCAGAGCGTCCTGGTGCGCCGGACGCCCCGCACGTGGGCGTAGGGTATCACCGAACGCGTCCCAGCGTACACGACGACGAGGCGGTCGCCGTAGAGCTCGAGGCGGTTGCTGCGGACGGGAAGGGCGGCCAGGGTCACGAGGGCCGGGACGGGCACCAGCGCGAGCCAGCCCCATAGGAGCGCGGGACTTGAGCTCAGGAAACACGCGATACACGCCGCGGATAAACCGCCCGCCACAATCACCATGGCCGCTATGAACCACGGGTCTGTCCTGCCGGGGAACACCCGCTCCGGCCGCTCGCCCTTCTCACCCATTACGGCCTCCCTCCCGACGCCCTCCCTGGCGGCGCGTGGGGCCGGAGAGTGCCTTGAACCCGTCGCCGACCATCTTGCTCCCCGTTCCATGGGCCTTCTGTAGTGGTATGTACCCCCGACTGTTCGACGGATGTCGTACGATTGAACGTTTGTCGAACCTTTTAAGACGGGTGCGGCAAGATCGAGCAGATTGTCCGTGCGAGAGGCTTCCCGCCGCAGCGCCCGGTCTCGGGTTCGATGCATCGACATCCGTCTCAGGTGGTATCTCCGCTGCGCGGCATTGCAGGGTGCAAAGCCGAGATGCCACGGAGTACGCCGAGGCTTTGCTCGCGTGGGCTGAAACATATTCCCAATCCGGGAATGCATATATAAGTGCGATCGTTTTGCCGTAGATGGGAAACCCGTCGGCCGGGCGGGACCGGAGAGCCGGGCGGCGAATGCGAAAGGCCGGATGCAGCCGATGCCCTGAATGAGGTCCCAACACATGGGAGGGACAGCTGAATCCATCTCTTTTGTCGCTCCCTAGGGCGTGGATTTCCCAGCTCTCGTCCCCGAGGTCATCTTGCAGACGATTCGCAAGTCTCCGAGCGGTAGGTACCTGATGGAGCAGAGGGCCGCGCTGGCGTAGTTGCCGCACTTCGACGATATGGACGATGACGAGCTCCGCCAATTCGCCGCCCAAGTCAGGCCGTGATTTTATTGAATTCAGGGAAGGCCGCCGTCACGTCCGCCGTTTAAGAAGGTGCCGCTTTGAAATATCTCGTCGAGGATTGCGATAATCCGGCAGATCCCGTCCAGGACTACGCCGAGGCCAGGCAAATCGTCCGACAAGTACTCGGCTCCCACCCATCGGTGAGACGAGCCGGCATGTTCGGCTCGTTCTTTCGCGGCGAGCAGAAGGACTCGTCCGACGTCGACCTGCTCCTCCAGGTCGACAGCAAGGACGCCTTCGAGGTCATCGGCATTGGCCTCGATTTGGCCGAGGAGCTCGGGAGGGACGTGGACATGCTGACGACGCTCCGCGGGGCCCAGAGCAGTTTCATCGAGAACCTGAAAAGAGAGGGACGGCTCATCTACAGGAGGGATTGAGGAGGGGCAGGCCATGAGAACCCTTGAAGAGGCACGCGACACCCTTCAAATCTCGCAAGAGGATATCGATTTCCTCGTCGACGGCATCAGGCGAGCCGGCGAGCCGATCGCCGTCATCGCCTACGGGTCGCGAGCCCGCGGCGAGGCCGGGAAGAATGGCGATTATGACATCCTCGGTCTTTCCGTGCTGACCGGAAGGGAACTCAAGGAGTTCTCGATTGCGGCCCATGTCCAACTGTTCGGATTCGGGAAGGACTTGGATTTCTTCATCTGCAACGTGGACGATTTCAGGGCCGCGGTCCGACACGGCCGAGGTTTCGCCACCGAGGTCGCCAGGGACGGCGTGATTCTCTATGGAACGGTTGGGGGCGGCATGAACGAGGATGAGGGGACACCGATGGAGTTCGGGCTTGCAAACGGAACCGCGATCACGGACGGGGACATCGAGCGCGAGTGCGCAGAGTATGAATCCGGCTCTTGGGCGGGAACCCTGACGGGCCTTCCCATCGGCCGCCCCAGGCTTTCCGATGGGAAGGACGATGCCAGCCTGTCCTTCAAGTGCCCGAAAACGGATGCCGCCCTCATCGAGAGGGCGGCCGCAGCGTGCGGGATGCAGTAGCGAGGCGTGTCGCCGCGAGCGTAATCACCGCAATCGACGACGCGGTCGTCCAGCTGCCTCGACACGGCGTCACCGCTGTGCGTCTGGCCCTCGGCGCGACAGAAAGAGACACTGTTGGGGCCGATGGGCTAAGACCGTTGCCGACCAAGTGCCGTTAGCGGACATTGGCACATGTCAGCCAGACTGATTCTGTGGGTATAGGGTGGCATTTCACTGAGGTCGGAAACTCCCGCAACCATTGATTGATTTCGATATGTCCGAAATTCATATTACGTATATGGGTAACAATCATATATAGAATCTCTCAAGTAACCTAAGTAACCGAACCGGGGCAGAAGGGCCTACAAACAAGCCGCGACGAACAGCTTCTTCCGCATTTCTTTAGGCAAGCGAAAAGAGGGATGGCATGACGGCCAAGAGCTACGTAAAGATCGTTATTGTTGGCTTTGCACTTTGTCTTGCAATGGTGCTATGTGCATCATTTGCGAGGTTTAGGTCCGAGCAGTCGTTCATCGATGGCGCTGAAAATGGGTTTGGCATAGACGGGATGTATGTCAACGATGGCGCGACCAGGCCGTCTATGGCGATTCTTGCAGGCGAAGACATGGAATGGCAAATCTGTAATGACGATGGCTCTTGTCTGAGTGGTCGTTTGGCCGCAACGAGCGACCCGAATTCGTTCGATCTTCTCGACAATGATGGAGCGGATTGCGGTTCAGTTCACCTGTCGTATGCATCGCGAGATGGGATGGACGGCATTCTCTACGTCTCCCACGAGTCTGGCGATTTCAAGATGCGCAGGACTAACCGAGTGCCGGCTTTTTTCGAGGAGTGAGAATTCCCGGCGGTCTGCCGATCAGGCCGCCGGGGTATTGAACCCCGCATTCATCCGTACACACACGGATGAATGCGGGAAGTGTCCGGATGAAGTTGATAATCAAGGAAACAGAGCCGTTCTGCCTGGGACGGCTTTGGCCCGGACTTTAACTACAACATCGCAATCGACGCTTATCAGCTCGCGCAACGCGCATGGCCAAATCTCGGACGCTGGTGCATGGAGGACCTTCGAGATTTACTGGACATCCAAAACGACGACGCACACCGCGTGCTCGCCGACTGCGAAGACGAGATGGCTGTCTACAATGCGATCAGAAACGGCGTGAAGTCCGGAGATCTTTCTGTGGAACCGCCGCGCCCTCGCGCGAGCCGACCGGGCAACCCGGGCAATCTGGTCCCGGCTCTCCCGGTCGTATTCCTACGATATCGCCCCTAGATCACCAATGTGTCAGATAAAGAATGAGGCAATGGCCATGATCACGCCTACGGCAGATGCAACGACTGCGCCTTTTTTCCTCTCCTTTAGTCCGACGAATAGGGTTGCCGTAAAGTAAAGGGCGGAAATGCAGTCTATGGCAAGCGAAACGAGTTCCTTGGGCGGTTTCAGCAAAAGGTCGCTAGCAAAGAGTAATGCAAGCAGGGCAAAGCCGATTGTGGTCAAGTATCTTGATTGATTTTGCGACAGCATGGCAACTGCCTTTCAGAACATGCAAGTGAAAAGTCGGTACGATGTCATTGCGGTTGCAAACAAGCCGCCGCCAGGACCGGTTGTCACGAGACCGGCGATAACGCATTTTCTCGGTTTCCAGCTCATGACAGACCCCCCTCTCATGGTGCAACGCATACATTATGAGATATGCACATTATCTCGCTAATCAATTTCAATATCCATCATCCAACTAAAGAATACTGACTCACTGGTTCAGCGACGATGCGTTTTTACCCTCGCGTTCCCACTCGCCGCGTCGGCGGTCGGAAGGGTCTCCGTCTCGCAATCAGCGACCTTGTAACCGTATCTGTCGAGCCAGGCGGCAAGCACGTCCCAATCGACGCGCTTCCAGTCGCCGCCCGGCGCGTGCTGCATCACGAGGCCTCCGGCGACCATGAGCGCGTGGATATGCCCTCCTTGCAGGCCAGCGATGATCCCGCCGGTGCATACGATGCCAGGTCGCTGTGCCGGCATGGCGCAAACGTATTGGCCTTTGTGCCCCTTTTGGCAACTTTAGCATGGCTGTAGGTTAAACCAACCCACAGCCATGAGCACGTTAACGTAGTACTATGCTAATTACACGGATAAGGCAAGGGTATTTTTCTTTGGCGAATAAATTTGTATTTCATGGCAAGGGGAGTGGCGTTAAGGTTTTCATCGCTATATCAGTTGCCGTGTTCGCATTCTCTGCGCTATTTCTAAAAGTGGAGCGTTGCCAAAAAGATAGCGGAGGTGACTATTCACATTTGTGGTTCGTGAGCGGATTGGTGTTGAACGTTGACAGCTCTGGCGATTTTACCATGTCGGTCGAAAGCGAAGATCCATATAACGACGGGTCTGATCGTCTGACCATTCTGGTTGATTCAGAACATACGCGCTATGTAAGCGATAGCCCCGTGAGCGTTGGGTCTAAAGTCAAGGTAGGCTATTTTCTCGATTCCCGAAAGAAAAATACGATTCGCTGCTCTTCTGTGGATGTGTTGGAATAATTTTTGAGTAACTATCAGTAAAAAGCTGCGAGCAAAGGCCGCTCCACGTGGGGCGGCCTTTTTGGTGGATAGACGTGGCTTATAGGACAAAATGTGTGTCCCGATAGAACACCCGTTTCCATCCATTAATCCAGCCAGAACGGGTACGGGTCCCTGTGGTGGAGGTCCTCCCACACGGCCCTGTCGCCCCACTCCGGCCCTCCGTCCTCGCGCGACGGCGAGGCGGAGTAGACGCTGAACAGGAAGTCGATGTCCGCGTCGGTCGGCATCGTGGCGAGCTTCTCGCGCGCCGTCCTCGCGTCCCCCGAGTGCGCGTGGCGCCACCAGAACACCGCCTTCACGCGCTTGACCGACGTCAGCCCCCGGTGGTTGCGCAGGACGGCCCCCGGCTGCGAGTTCACCCCTCCCTCGATCATGTTGTTGGTCGACGGCAGCGGGCCGGCCTTGGCCAGGGCGGGGTCGAGGTAGGTGAACAGCGTCCCCGCCGACACCAGCGACGACAGCGACGAGCGCGCCCGCCTCAGCCTCTCGTGGGTGCAGGCCCTCCTGCCGTCCACCACGGTCCTGTCCTCCAGGAAGTCGGCCCAAAACCGCACCAGTCGAGGTAGCGCTCGACCCAGAGCTCGGCCTGGTGCAGCGTCTCGATGCCCATGAGGTCGCGCGCGATGAGGTAGAGCTCGCGCCCCGCCTGGAGCTTCGGCCGCGTCGTCGTGTAGCGCTTGACCTGCGAGAAGGCGTGGAAGGTGCACCTCTGGACCCTGGTGCGCGGCCAGGTCTCGCGCACGGCCTTGGCGAACCCGCTCCCGCCGTCGGTGACGACCACCTCGGGCGCCGGGATCGGCGCCACGAGGGCCGACCACGCCCTCGAGTTCTCGGACCTGGCCATGTACCAGGAGACCACCCTCTCGCCGCTGCAGCATATGAGCACCACGAGGTCGCGCGCGACCCAGATCCCGTCGACGTAGAGCACGCGGTGCAGCTCGCCGTCGGGGACGGGCATGGGCCAGACCTCCCAGAACTCGGCCGTCCTGCGCCTGAAGGAACGCCCGCCGCCCGGCATCGCCGCCTGGGAGTCCTTGGAGAGGAGCCACCCGAGGAACTCGTCCAGCCTCGTCGCCGTGTCGTCGTACCTCACCGTCGTCGACGCGCCGCAGGCCGTGCACCTCCACCGCTGGGATCCCGAGGAAGTCCTGCCGTTGCGCTTGGTCCGACCGCCGCAGTAGGGGCAATAAACGGCCTTCATGGGCACCTCTTCCGAAAGGGTATTTAACGGTTCCGTAAAAGGTTATCTACCTGCGGGAACGATAGGCAACCGGACACACATTCTGTCCGAGCGGTTAAAAGCGGCCACGGAATTTAAACGGCTGAAAAAGGGGCATCGACCTGCGCCGATGCCCCCAACATGGACACACATTTTGTCCTATAAGCCATAGACGTTGCGGAGGATGATTGATTGAGGTTTTTACTCCGCATGGAAATCGAGTGAGGATTCTGTTCCGCGAGGGGCGTGTTTTGAGGCTCTTGGCGGTACGTAATTCTCGTTCGGCGTCTCGACGGGACAAAACCCTCGGTTGACTTTTTGAAGCGTCCCTAGAATCAGCTGTTACGATAAAAACGGGGGGGTAACTCCGCGGACTCGGCCTAGCGCGCTGCCATCCAGTGCCGATTCTGCCATACTCGCAATTCGGCGAGGATGAGGAGTATGAATTGATCGGGGCTTATAGGACAAAATGTGTGTCCTATAAGCCCCAAGGATGACGATTCCAATACGGATGACGACACCAAAACCGGCATCGACGGTTCCATGGACGATTCGGATTCCAAATAGGCCCTGTTAGTTGATCTACTTCTTTGCCGGTGTCGTATACGAAACCGCTATACCCGCGGCAATTGCCATGAGACAGCTCGCGATGAATCCGAACTCATACTTCAAAACGTTTGTTGCGGTCAGGGCGATAATCAACACGGTCGCAATTTGCAGAATTATCATTATTGCGAAGAGATTGATTCCTTGTTTGGCCGAAGTCGCTGAGTGAGTTTGGCTTTGTTGATTCAGGTTGTAGCTGACAACAAAAGCGACCAGTTCGCTTGATACGGGGCCGACTACATAGAAAAAGATTGCGTCAATGAAGCCTATAGTGTTGTAAGTTGTTTCGCCGGAAAAAACAGCGTATAAAGCATATCCAAATCTTGGCTGATTCATGTATGAGTACGAAAAGACGAAGAGCGTCAATATTGCTACTACCAGAAGTGCATTCAGGACAAATCGTTTGCTTTTCTTCGATCGCTCCTTCCGGGTGACTCTTATTTGTAATTCTACAGCATCCATTTGTTTTTCAAAGAATTTGACTGTCCTAAATAACATGCACTTTCGCTGGAGGGTCGCTGTTTGGCGGCCCTCTTTTTTGCACAGGCGCGGTGGGATGGTAATAATCGGGCGGGAGTCAGCCGCTCTGATAGAATCGTCCTTGCTGTCGGCAGCCCTCGTGCCGGGCAGAGCCCTCCATCCGATGGGAGGTGATGCCCATGACCGATTTCACTGAGCTCGTGAAGCTCCTGACTGCTATGGTCTCGCTCCTCACGGCCCTTGTCGGCCTTTCCAAGGCACTCAAGCAGGGTTCGAAGCCCAAAAAGAAAGGCCACCGTCGCTAAGACGATGACCCAACTTCATTAAGCAACGGCTCTGCCCAGCTCTC
>JAXIYS010000048.1:0-68226 GCA_036304385.1 Collinsella sp.
AAGTTCCCTGCTCTACAGTCCTGCGCAAGACGAAGGCCACATTAAGTGGCCTTCTTTGCGTGCGGAACTCGCGATGAACTTCGTGCCCCGCCGTCCGGGAGGACGCCTCTTTATTGATGGGAGGCCTGATAGGTCGATGGTTCCGTGCCCGGATGCGTCCAAAGTGGGACGGGCTTTCCGGATGGGCAGGCTTTCGGAAAATGCGTCCCGGAATTTGCCTTTGGAATGGGACGTAGTTTCCCGTTGAGGTGCTTTGCGGAAAGTGCATCCCACTCTGGGCGGTCGAAGTGGGACACACTTTCCCAAAGGCGCTCCAACGGGAAATTGCATCCCATTATTCGGTCAAGAAACGGGATGCATTTTCCCAATGAGAGCAAAACCGGAAAATGCATCCCACAATCAGCCCTCAAAGTGGGATGCCGTTTCCCAATGAGGCTCAAGCGGAAAATGCATCCCGGAATTTGCGCTCAAAGTGGGATGCGGTTTCCGGTTGAGGGTCTAAGGGGAAAATGCGTCCCAGAATCGACGCTTGAAATGGGATGCAGTTCCCCGATGAGGCACTCGACGGAAAATACATCCCAGAAATGGCCTTTGAGCTGGGATAAGATTTCCGCGGCATCTCGGATTCTCAAAAATGAGACACGCCGTTGGCGAAAATGAGACACGTGATATCGGGCATCGGATGTATCATTTGCAAAAATGAGTCCACTCCACTCGAATAAAGCGAGGTCCCTCATGTACGTTCCACACCCCCGTATCCGTAGGCTGTCGAAAATCCCGCTTGTTGGGACGGCGGCGCTTGCTGCGTTGATCGCCACGAGCGTCGCCTGCTTCACGGCCACGCCCCAGGTTGCCCAGGCGGCAGACGCGCCCGCAATCACC
The DNA here is from genome assembly GCA_036304385.1 of Collinsella sp. Lineage (GTDB taxonomy): Bacteria > Actinomycetota > Coriobacteriia > Coriobacteriales > Coriobacteriaceae > Collinsella. The sequence continues at coordinate 883 of JAXIYS010000048.1, forward strand.
GATATGACCGAGCAGGATTATCAAGCCCTGGGTCTGGGCACGAGCGAGGACATTCCGGCCGATACCGTTGGCCCCTATTCCACTGATACCCCCACGACGTTTGCCACGCGCAGCGAGGTCTATATGGCAGCTAACGGTAGCCATGGCAATCGCTACACTCTGCGCGACAAGCTCGAGAACGTCGAGCGCGGTGACATTGGCGGCAGCAGCAAACTCACCGATGGCTATGGAAGTGTGTGGGGCGCCGCAAAGTTCTGGCAAAACGTCAACAACTTCGATACGAACAGCGATCTCTACAAGCATAGCGACTACGGTGGCGGCACCTGGTCGTACCTAAGCAACAATGAGTCCTCAACAGTACTCGCCAACGACAACAACGGTTTCTCGGGCATTCACGCCACGAGTGTTGAGTTCTGCAGCGACGCCAGCACGGGCAAAAAGAGCCGCGTTGCCGAGCTCCGTGCCTACGGCGACAGTTCCTCCACGACGATTGACGGCAAGTCATACGCCGGAAAGGTTGAGCTGGTCCTCTACTCGTTTAGCAACGGGCGTACGCGCACTCTCGACACACACCTGCCGGTGACGGTCAACACTAATATGATGTACGAAGGCCGTTTTAAGTACCTGGATGCCGGTTACCTGCAAGAGCACGACGCCGTCTTTGATGTCGAGGCGGGCGATGTCGATGGCGACGGCGTCGACGAGCTTTTTGTCTACGCGGGCTGCTATGTCGACGAGAACGGCGTGCGCAAGGCTGTAGTCGACATGTATGACTTGGAGGGCGGCAACTGGAAGCAAAGCGTCGTCAAGATCGATGCCGGTAATGCCGCGGACTACACCACGCACAACAAGGGCGGGAACGACTCCTGGACGCAGCTTCAGTCAGCTCCTGTCGTTTCGCTAGCGGCCGGCGACCTCGATCGCGATTTTTGCGATGACCTCGCCATCGTGGTCTCGGCACCCTACGGCAAGAAGAATATTGATAAGTCGACGCATTGCGAGCTGTTTTCGTGGGATGCATCCAAGGGTGCGCTCGTCCATGTCGATGCTCTGGGCGACGCGGGCGCAATCTCCCTCTCCGCGAACGGCAAGACCATGGTTGCTGCGAATGCGACGTTCGGAACGTTTGCCGCCTACGATGAAGAAGGAAAGAAGACGGGTGAAACCGTCACGGGCCTTATTCTTGCGGGCTATGACTGGCAACGCAGCGCTTTTGATTACGGCGCTTCTGACGGCAGCAAGGGGCTGTACGGCGCGCTGTACCGCTACGCGTTTTTTGACTCGGAGTCTGGCGAGTTCAAGCTTTCCGATTGCAAGGAATACAGAGACGGGCTCCTCGCCTCCTATGGGCTGATGCATGTGCCCAACAGCGCATGGAAGGATAGCGCTCAGGATAAGCGCTATCCGTGCACCTTGGCGCCTATTGCCCTTGCCACTGCCAACCTTGACGGCCTGTCCGAGCAGCTGGCGGTCGACGAGGTGCTCGTGGGCGGCGATGTGTTCCGCGACTTTGCCTGCAACACGGCACAGAGCGGGGCTCAGGGCTTGGGGTCCATGGTCGGAACCATGAGCATGAGCGGTCAGCAATACAACAGCAGCAACAAGCATGACCACAAGGGTATAGAGCAGGTGTGGATCAGCGACGTCAAGGCGGGCAGCGTCTCGGGTTCGGACCGCTATAACGAGAGCTTTATCGCCGTGGTGGGCAAGCACCGCGACGAGGACCTGCGCAAGAACGATGACTACTATTGGATGACCGCCTCGCATTTTTCGCTCGACGAGAACGGAAAGGTGCGCCGCGGCGAGGAGCAGGTGATTAGCGAGAGCAACCGTCGCGGCACTACCTACGGCACATTTATCTCGCTCGCGCTGCCCGATGTCGACAACGACAGCGTCAAGATCACGTACAAGGACCGCTACAAGGTCTATACCAACCCGCGCGTGCTTGCCGTGCTGCAGGATGCGCCCTATGTTGAGGATCTGGAGCAGGCATACGGCTATCTGGTGTTGGGCGGCACGTCATACGGAGAGGAAAAGGGCACGGGGACATCCCAGGGCTATACCATTGGCGCCGAGTTGGGCGTTGCCGTCGAGGTGCAGACCGGTCCGCCCCTGGTCGCGATGAATGCTTCAGTCGATTTTGCCGCCGAGGGATGCTATGACTACCGGAGCGAGCGCACGGTCAGCGCAAGCGTAAGCTATGAGTCGCATGCCGGCGAGGGTGACAAGGCCGTGCTCTACACGATTCCGATGGTCTATTACGAGTATGAGATCGAAAATGAGGAAACTGGTGGCAAGGGCGTGATGGCGGCGCCCGTGTCGCTCGGCGCGCAGACCTCGGTCGTTAATGTCGAGGCCTATGACCGCATTGCCAAACAGCACAATATGACGCCGCTCAGCTACTTTTTGACCAACCGGTCGGGAGAACCCGGAACCTATCAAACGACGCTCAACGGCGAGACTCCCGTTGGGGATTCCTTTGGCCTGGGCAAGCCTGGCGTAACGCGCGCCTACACGCACGATGGGTTTAACGGCGCCGCCGCGCAGTCGGGGGCGAGCATTGAGCAGACCATCGAAGTCGAGGAGGGCAAGGAGCAGGAGCTCGAGCTCGGCTTGACGCTGAACGGCAGCGTTGTCATGGGCGCGAAGCTCGCAAAGCACGAGTTGTTTGGCGGCCTGTGCTTTGGTGCCAACGCCGGCTTTACTACGGGTAACTCCTCGAGTGAATCGACCGAATACGGCGGCACCGTCGACAACCTGCCCGAGGCCGCGCAGGGCAAGTACGGTTTTGTGTGGCGTCTGGGCGTCAACGCGGTGGATGTCGACAAGTTCGAGGCAGACTCGGGCGACAAGCTCGGCACCAAGGACACCGACCAGTTCTGGATCGTGGGCTATGACGTTAAGGACGTCGAGATGCCCGACGCGCCGGCCGTGACGGGCTTTACGGCAAACGCCGTCGATTCGACCAGCGTTACGTTTAGCTGGGACGATGTACTCGCAAACAAGAGTGGCTTTAGCTACGGCGTGGGCATGCTGCAGAGCAATGCGGCGGATGCGGTCGTCAATAGCTGGAAGATTGCCGACAACACGCAGACCTCGCTTAAGTGGGATGGGCTGTTGCCGAATACGGAGTACCGATTCGCCATTGCCGCCGTTAAGAACGGATCCACGACCGAAACAGGTATTCGCTCGGCAATCATCACGGTCAAGACCATGCCCGATGGCATGACGATGACCGTGAGCGGACCTGCGGCGGATACAGCGGAGAGGCCGGCCCTCGAGTATGACTCTTCGGTCGAGTGCGCGGAGGGAGACAAGCTGACGCTCTCGGCGATTGGCCATGTGACGCAGCGCAATGCCGACGGAAGTGAAACGGAGCTGGCACCGTCGTATATCTGGTACCGCAAGGTTCGCGGCGAGACCGCGTTCCAGCTCGTGGGCGCCGACGGCAACCTCCAAGCCGGAACGGCCTCAACGCTCGAGATTGACCTGACCGCAGACGATGACGGCGCGCAGTACTACTGCCACGTGGGATACACCAACGTTGGCCTCGATACCGGTATCACGCTGGTGAACATCGCGCCCAAGGAGACAGCGCCCACAACGGTGAACGCCGCCCCGATCCGCATGCGCCTGTTCTCACAGGCAAGTGCGGGTGCCAAGAAGTTCTTGGACCACACTCTGGTAAACACTGCTGGCCCCACCGATTCCGAAGGCTCAAAGGACCCCGAGACTCCTGAGACCCCGACGAACCCGGACAAGCCCAAGTCCGACAACGGAGCTAAGACCGACACTAAGGTCAAGACTACGACCACAGCGAAGAACCTCGCAAACACCGGCGACCAAACATTCGCCCTAGTCGCCACCGCAGCAGCAGCGGGAGCAACGCTCGTAGTGATAGCCCTCATCATGCTGATCAAGCGCCGCAAGACCCACTAGTAGCCAGTCGAACATATCGACAACCCAAAAACCCGGGTAGCCAAAAAACAGGCCACCCGGGTTTTCTGTTGAGTGGAGACTCCGCAAGCGGAAACTGCATCCCACAATTAGCGCCCGGAACGGAATACATCCCGGAATCCAGCTGAATAGTGGGACACACTTTCCCAATCGGGTCCCAAGCGGAAACTGCATCCCATTCCAGACAAGAATTCCGGGACACACTTTCCGCAAACAAAGAAGGCCACATAACGTGGCCTTCAACTTATATATGTTCGGCGATACACCCAAGACAAGCCACGCCCCAACATCAGGGCGTCTGTCCAGGCGGAGGCATATAAGGTTCATCGCGAGTTCCGCACGCAAAGGAGGCCACTTAATGTGGCCTCCGTCTTGCGCAGGACTGTCCGAGCAGGGAACCTTATATGCCTCCGCCCAGACAGACGTTTCAGTTATGAACTCGCAGCTAGTCGCTACTTGATCTTGGTTGTGCCCGGTGCCAGGTTGGGGTCGGTCTCGTTGGCCTCGGTCTGGAAGTGCTCGGTGTAGACCTTCTTGCCGTCGCGGAACATCTCGTAGTACTGCATCTTGGCGTAATCCTCGCGCGCCTTGGTGGCGGCTGCGGCAGCGGCGTCGTCGCCGGTGACGTTGGAGGAGAGCGCCCAGCGCAGGCTGGCGTCCTCGTAGCCCACGGAGTTGATGGCGGGCAGCGACTCGCGCAGCGTCATGTGCGCCTTCTGATAGTCGGAGAGAGGCGCGCCGATCAGCTGCATAAGCTGCGTGGACAGGTAGTTGGTGGACAGGTCGTCGACCTCGCTCGTCTGGTCGCAGCCGGCAACGTCGTAGTTAGCCCAAATGATGTAGTCGGTCTGCCACAGGCGCTCTTGATGCATAGCGTCGTCCTCGCTGGTAAACCACTTATCGTTGAACTTAGACGGGAAGAACGGCTGGTGATCGCCCCAGAACACCACGACCACCTTGCGGTCGAGCTTACTCAAGGCGTTGATGAAGTAGCGCAGCGCCTGATCGGACTGCTCAATGCACGAGACATACTCATCGACATCGGAGAGCGTGCCGTCCTCGACGGTCTTAGCGTCCAGGTCGGTCGTGTCGATGCTCAGGTGCATCTGCTTGTCGGCCGGCAGCAGGCCCGTGTCGTAGCCCGAGTGGTTCTGCATGGTCACGTCGAAGATAAACTGCGGATCGGCGTTCTGGTCGAGCAGCTCAAGAATCTTGTCGTAGGTAGCCTGGTCGGTCACCATACCGCGCAGGGTGTCGGCGCCCTGGAAGTCGTTGATGGACAGGAACTGGTCAAAGCCAAAGTCCTTGTACACGTTCTCGCGGTTCCAGTTGGTCGCGTGGTTGGGGTGCATGGCGGTGGTGGAATAGCCGAGCGACTTGAACTGCTCTGCCAGATTCCCGGTCGTTTCCATGTTGTAGATGGTGTAGGGGTACACGCCCGAGCCCAGGTTGGCCATGGAGTTGCCGGTCATAAACTCAAACTCGGTATTGGCGGTGCCGCCGCCGTAGGCGCTCACGTAGAGCTTGCCGCGGCTGAGGCAGTTGGACAGGTTCTTAAAGTACTGCGGACCCTCGTAGCCGGCGCGCATGTTCTGGTAGATCGAAAGATCAGAGAAGGTCTCGTTCATGATGGCGATGACCGTGGGCTTCTCGCTGTCGAACTGCTCCTTTGCGGCGGTGCGCTCGTCACTCTTGGCGGCGTCGGACTTGTCGTAGGCCTTGGCGTACTTTTTGAGCGTGGCCTTGGCATCGTCGACGGAGTAGTCGGCGGGTTTAGGCGGCTTGATGGACTGCGCTGCGCTAATGAAAGCGGGCAGGTAGCCCTCGCGCCAGTAGCTCTCGAGCGGACGCCAAGTGTAGACGGTGATGCCGAGGGTGTTGTAGTAGTCGATGAGCGTGACATGCGCGGTCACGCCGCCCAGGCACAGCACCGCCACGAGCAGGTTGGTGAGCAGGATGCGCTTGGCGTTGGCGGCGCCCTTCTGACGGTGCGGTGCCACCAGGCCGGCGTACTCGCACAGCAGCATGGCGATGGCGGTAAAGCCCATGGACAGCACGCAGAACAGCGAGATCGAGAAGGTGTAGCCGGTGCCGGCGACCGCAGCGGCGGTGGAGATGGCCGAAAGGTCGCCCGGCTGGATGGGCATGGATTTAAACGTGATGACGAAGAACTCGGCAATGCCCAGGACAAAGAGGGCAAAGGCCAGGACCGCGGGAGCTGCGCCGTGGCGCTGGAACAGGAAGAACAGGCCGACCATGAGCGTGGTGATGATGGCCCACTCGAGCAGGATGCACAGGGGGTAGACCCAGGTAAAGTCGTGGTTGGACGAGACCTCCATGCCCAGCAGCGCAAAGACGCCGGCGAGCAGCAGGCACAGGACGGCGGCGACGAGCGGTTTACCCACAAAGGTTCCGCGCAGGCGGGCGAGCTTGCCGGTAGGGGCGGGAGCGTCGGGCCCGGCGAACGCAAAGACGCGCGGGGCGATGCGGTCGCGGGCGATACTGGCCCAGGCACAGCCGGTGAGGATGGCATTGGTCAGGATGAGCATCACAAAGGCGAGCGGCTCGTTTTGCGCGACGAGGTCAATAGCGCCCCAGACGGTCAAAAAGAGCTGGAACAGGCCGAAGGCGACGCTCCAGGCGAAGGCGCCCTTGGTGACGGTGCCCGACTGAGCGCGAATGGCCTTGGCCTCGCGCAAAACAAGGTAGACGGTCGCCGCAAGACCGACGAGCGAGATGGCGGCAGCGAACATGCTGAGACTCCTCACAAACTTAAAACCTACGAAAGCGGGGGTTTACCCGATTGTTACCTAAATATGCGCTGCATTTGCGGGCTGCGCACAACAACCAGCCATATTAACGCGCATGTGCGGCGGTGTGGCGCAATGTAGTGGCGACCTGCGCGATAATGGACGGGAATTACACGGAAACGTAAAGGCTTCTTAAAGAAATGGCGAGGGTAGGGCGATGAGCGAGCAGGTTTGCAGGGCGGACATAAGCGGCGGCGGAGCTGCGGGCGTGGATATGTACGGTTATCCGGTCGAGACTACGGGCAACGCGGTGCTGGACATCTTGGAGCATCGCTCGTCTACGCGTTCCTTCGCGCGCGATGACGACGACCGTCCCGTGGCGGTGACCGACGAGCAGCGGGCAGCGATTCTGCACGCGGCGAGCCGTGCGCCGTCGGCAGGCGCCATGATGATGTATTCCATCGTGAGCATCCGCGAGCAGGCTACGCTCGATCGCCTGGCCGACCTGTGCGACCACCAGCCCATGATCGCCAAGGCGCCTTGGGCACTTATATTTGTAGTCGACTATGCCAAGTGGATCGATCTGTTTGAGCATGTGGGCTGCTTTGAGCCCGAGTTTGTCGAGCGCACGGGCAAGGCGCCCCGTCGTGCACCGGGTTTGGGCGACTTTGCCATCGCGGCCCAGGACGCCGTGATCGCCGCGCAAAACGCCGTGGTTGCCGCCGAGGCCCTGGGGCTGGGGAGCTGCTACATCGGTGATATCGTCGAGAATGCCGAGGAAGTTGCCGAGCTGCTCGATCTGCCGCCCTATACCATGCCGCTGTCGATGCTCATCATCGGCACGCCCCGTAAGGAGCGTCCGGCCATTGCGCATCCCGTGGTGAACCTGGTGCACGAGGAGCGCTACTGCCGCGCCGATGCCGCGACTATGGACGCGCAGGTGGCCGAGATGTACGCGATGTTCCGTCCGCATGCCCGCGAGGTGGGGGAGCGCGTCATGGATATCTACACCCGCAAGCACACGAGCCCCTTTATGGCCGAGATGAGCCGCTCCATGGAGTGGTGGTTCAAAAACTGGCTCGGAAAATGACGGATGCGACAAAGGGACAGTCCCTTTGTCGCATTCCATATCGCCGCGGTGGCCTAAAGGCCGTATAAATGTTTATCTAGCTGGGAAAACAGTGCCATTCAAACATAGGCCGATTACCTATAATTCCTTCGAACATTAAAGTTGGGAGGAAACCGGCTTATGGAACAAAAGGCCAAGGAGGCAGCCTCGCACGCTGCGATTCCTGTGAGCATCTCGGCGATGCTCGTCACGCTGGGCGTGGTGTACGGCGATATCGGCACCAGCCCTATGTATGTAACCAAGGCGCTCGTTGCCGGCAACGGCGGCATCGGAAGCGTGACGGAGGAGTTCGTGCTTGGCGCGCTCTCCCTTGTCGTGTGGACGGTCACGCTGCTGACCACCATCAAGTATGTGCTCATCTCGCTGCGCGCCGATAACCATGGTGAGGGCGGCATCTTTGCCCTGTACAGCCTGGTCAAGCGCTGTGGCAAGTGGCTTATCATCCCCGCCATGCTGGGTGGCGCCGCGCTGCTCGCCGACGGCATCCTGACGCCGGCCGTTACCGTTACCACGGCCATCGAGGGCCTGCGCACCATCCCGGCGGTCCATGCCGTGCTGGGCGATGACCAGGGCCGCGTCGTCGCCATTACGCTCGCTATCATCATCGTGCTCTTCTTGGTACAGCGCATCGGTACGGCCAAGATCGGTCACGCCTTTGGCCCCATCATGACGCTGTGGTTCCTGTTCCTGGGCGGCACGGGTCTGTTTTTTGTCTTCCAGCACCCCGCCGTGCTGCTGTGCCTCAACCCGGTGCGCGGCATCGCCTTTTTGCTGAGCCCCAACAACCACGCGGGTATCATGATTCTGGGCAGCTGCTTCCTCGCCACCACCGGTGCCGAGGCGCTCTACTCCGACATGGGCCACGTCGGCCGCGGCAACATCTACGCCACCTGGCCGTTCGTTAAGTGCTGCCTGCTGCTGTCCTATATGGGCCAGGGCGCTTGGCTTATGAACAACGCTGCCAACCCCGAGCTCATGGGCATTGCCGACCTCAACCCGTTCTACCAGATGCTCGCCCCGGGCCTGCGCCCGTTTGCCGTAGGCCTTTCCACCGTTGCGGCCATCATCGCCTCGCAGGCGCTCATCACCGGCGCATTCTCGCTGGTGTCCGAGGCCAGCCGTCTGGACCTTATGCCGCACATGCAGGTCTTCTACCCTGCCGAGACCAAGGGCCAGCTCTACATCCCCATGGTCAACAACGTCATGCTCGTGGGCTGCGTCATCGTGGTGCTGCTGTTCCAGAACTCGGCGCATATGGAAGCCGCCTACGGCCTTGCCATTACGCTGACTATGATGTGCACCACGTTGCTGCTCTTCTTCTACCTGCACGAGGAGCGCAAGCTCAAGGTTGCTCCGTGGATCTTCGCGGCCTTCTTCCTTTTGCTCGAAGGCTTCTTCTTCGTGAGTTCGCTCACCAAGTTCTTCCACGGCGGCTACTTCACCATCCTTATGGCCATGCTCATCATGGGCATTATGGTGTGCTGGTACAACGGCACGGCGGTCGAGCAGCGCCAGTTTACGCTGCTGCCGCTGCGCAGCTACCTGCCGCAGCTCAAGCGCCTGCGCGACGACGACCGTTACGAGCGCATGAGCGACAACGTCGTGTACCTGACCAAGGACACCCATACCGACTACATCGACCGCGATATCGTCTATTCGATCTTGGACAAGCATCCCAAGCGCGCCCGCGCCTGGTGGTTTGTGAACGTCGAGACCATGGACGAACCGCATACCTTTGCCTATTCGGTCGAGACGTTCGGCACCGACTACGTGTTCCGCGTGCATCTGTACCTGGGCTACAAGATCAACCAGCGCGTCAATGCCTACCTGCGTCAGGTTGTTCAGGACCTGGCTGCCACCGGCGAGCTGCCGCCGCAGACGCATGACTACTCGGTCTACAAGGATCCGGGTAACATCGGTACGTTCAAGTTCGTCCTGATCCGTAAGCTTCTGGCGCCCGAAAGCGATGTGGAGCCCAGCGAGCGCACGGCCATCACGCTCAAGTACATCATCCGCCGCGCCGCCGGCACGCCCGCGCGTTGGTACGGCCTGGAGAACTCCAACGTGAGCTTTGAGTACGTGCCGCTGTTCACCAAGTTCAAGGCCGTGAATAAGATGCAGCGCCTGGCTCCCAATGAGCGGCCGTAGTCGACGCTCGAGGTTTGTCTGCGAACGGGCGGGTTTGTATTGACGGGGATTGAGTCCTGGGAGGAAACCATGGATGCAAAGGTGCTTGACGGTTGCGATCTTGCGACCGAGCTGGTGCGTGAGGTACGCGTCGATGCTGCCGAAGATCGGTTCTTTACGAATCGGGCCAACATGGACATGGCCGATCGCGTGATTTCGATCGTGGTGACGGTGCTTGTCGCGGCGTGCGTGTGCGCACTGCTCGCGCACGTGCTGTTTGTCTAACGACCGCAGGTTGCAAAGGCTTTACACTTGGAACCACCACAAGGGGAAACCACCACAAGGGTGCCTGTCCCCTTTGTGGTGGTTTTTGTTTTTGAGAGAGGGGCGGGACGCTGATGGACGTTCGTACGGACGGCGATATTGCCGATAGTTTTTGGTGGCGGCGCACAACGCTGACGCGCCGCACTCCTCTGTATGACGCCTGCGTATCGGTGGGGCTGCTGGTCGCGGCGACGATTGTGGGCGCGCTGCTCGACCATCCGGGTCTCGCGCCGAGCATCATGATCGTCTATGTGTTCGCCGTTCAGCTGTGCGCATTCTTTACCTGGAGTCGCCTGTATTGCTTGCTGAGCTCGGCTGCCGCCGTGGCGCTCTACAACTTTTTGTTTGTCGACCCGCGCTACTCGCTGTCGCTTATCGACCGCGGCTATCCCGGCATGTTCTTCATCATGTTCGTGGTTTCGCTTGTGTCGAGCTCGATTGCGTTGGCCCTGCGCCGCGCCTTGGCACAGGCTGCCGCCAGCGACCGCCGCACGCATATGGTGCTCGAGACCAACCGCATGCTGCAGCGGTGCGCCGATCAGCATCAGATCGTTCACGCCATGGCCACGCAGCTGGCGCGTCTTTCGGGCTGTCCGGTCGTGTGGTACAGCGCCGACGCCGAGGGCGATGACCTGCTGCCGCGTGCGACGTACACGGCCGTGGGCGATGCCGCCCCGGTGCACGAGCTGGCGCCGCAGATGCCGCCGCGGCTCTCGGCGTCCGCCTATGTGGGTACGCCGCTCGATGCCACCTATGGCGGATCGGCGTTTTATGGCATCTACCTGACGGTTCGCACAGGCGACGGCTTCGTGCGCTCGGGCGACCCCGCCTCGGTGGTGGGCGTGCTGGCTATCGTTGCCGAGCCCGACGTGCTGACACATGAGGAACGGACACTTGCCGATGCCATCGTGAGCGAAGGCGAGCTGGCGCTCGATCGCGCCCGCGCCATGGAGGCCCGCGAAGAAGCGGCGGTGCTCGCCAAAAACGAACAGCTGCGCGCCAACCTGCTGCGCTCCATCTCGCACGATCTGCGCACGCCGCTTACCAGTATTTCGGGAAATGCCGACGTGCTGCTCGATCAGGGCTCGACCGGCACCGCGGTGCTCGATGCCCAGACGCGCCGCGGCCTGCTTCTATCCATTCGCTCGGATGCGCTGTGGCTCAACGCCACCGTCGAGAATCTGCTCGCCATCACCAAACTCGAGGGTGGCGGCATGCATCTGTCGACTACGCTCGAGCTTATGGACGATATCGTCGAGGAGGCGCTGCGCCACGTAAGTCCGGCCGTGCGCGAGCACGACCTTAAGGTGGTGCCGTGCGACGAGCCGGCGCTCGTTAACGTCGATGCGCGCCTGATGGTGCAGCTGGTGGTCAATCTGGTGAACAATGCCATCACCTATACGCCCGCAGGCTCGCATATCGTGATTTCGATTGGCGTCGACGATGGACGCGTGGCGTGCTCGGTGGCCGATGACGGCCCGGGCATTGCGCCCGAGGACCGCGAGCGAATCTTTGAGTCGTTCTACACCGCCAACCACGGTTTGGCCGACAGCCACCGTAGCGTGGGCCTGGGACTTTCGCTCTGCCGCTCCATTGCATTGGCGCATGGCGGTAGCATAGAGGTTGCCGCGGCGGACCCGCACGGCTCGGTCTTTACGATTGAGCTTCCCGTCGCCGACGTTTCGTTTGATAAGGAGTAACGCTGTGCCGAACTCTGCCGTAAAACCGCTCATCTTGGTCGTTGAGGACGACCCCGCCGTTCGCAACCTTATCGTTGCCGCGCTCGAGGCGCACGGCTTGCGCCATATGGCCGTGGAGACCGCCCATGCCGCTATTGCCGCTGCCTCGTCGCAGGCGCCGAGCATCGTGCTACTCGATCTGGGCCTGCCCGATATGGACGGCGTCAAGGTGGTGGAGTCGGTGCGCGCATGGTCGGGCATGCCGATCATCGTGGTTTCGGCGCGCAGCGAGGACGCGGACAAGATCCGCGCGCTCGATGCCGGAGCCGACGACTACCTGACCAAGCCGTTTTCGGTCGAGGAGCTGCTCGCGCGCATTCGTACGACACTCAGGCGCCTTTCGTATGCGCAAACGGGCGGCGTTGTCTCCGAGGGCTCGTTCGATACCGGTGAGCTGCATATCGATTTTGATGCCGGCATCGCCACGATGGATGGCGAGGAGCTGCATCTGACGCCGATCGAGTACAAACTGCTATGCCTGCTGGCGCATAACGCCGACAAGGTGCTCACGCACCAGTCTATCCTGCACGAGATTTGGGGCACGGCAACCAAGAGCGACCTGGCGAGCCTGCGCGTCTTTATGGGCACGCTGCGCAAGAAGATCGAGTCCGACCCCGCGCATCCGCGCTACATCCAAACCCACGTAGGCATTGGCTACCGCCTAGTTACCCAAGGCTAGATCGCCAACCACCGTCCCAATATGAGTTGCGGTGAAATACGGTCTAACTTTGCCTAATTCCAGGCAAAACAGTCCGTATTCCACCGCAACTTTTTTATTTGCCCTTGGGCTTGCTGGCGTAGAACTTCTTCTTTTTGAGCTTGCCGGCAGGAGAGGGTTTGCCGGCAAAGTTCGACTTGCCGTTGCCGGCCTGCGCGTGCGCGGGTACTGCCGCACGGGGCTTGCGGGCCTCGGGATTGCGCAGTTCCTCGGTTCGCTCTGCAATCTCCTCGGCGCTAAAGCCGACCTCGGCCATGGCATCCTCGATGGGCAGGCGGCGCACGATATAGCAGTGGTGCACCTTCTGGTTGCGCGCGAAGTCCTCGGGGATGGTCTGTGCCGTAATGTCCTCCAGCACCACGCCCGCGCGTGCGAGCTTGCGCGTCTCGGGACGGAAGCCACGCAGGTTGCAGCTAAAGATGGCATGTCCACCCTGTGCGAGCAGGCGCGATACGCCGGCCAAAAGCTCAACATGGTCGCGTTGGACATCCCAGGTACGGCGGCCCATCTTGGACGAGTTCGAGAACGTGGGCGGGTCGACAAAGATCAGGTCCCAGCGGTTGCGCGTCTGGCGTTGGTCGCGAATCCAGGCGAGCACGTCGTCGCGCACAAAATGATGCTGCGGTCCCACAAAGCCGTTTTGGCGCATGTTGCGCTCGGCCCAGTCCAGGTAGGTGTTGGAGAGGTCGACCGTCACGGTCTCCTCGACGCCGCCGTCCGCCGCGTAGCAGGTGGCGGTGCCGGTATAGGCAAACAGGTTGAGGAAGCGACGCGCCTGCTTGGCGTGCTCGCGCACCAGGTTGCGGGTGACGCGGTGATCCAGGAAGATGCCCACATCCAGATAATCGTCAAAGTTGACGGCAAAGGTGAGTCCGCCCTCTTCGATGAGCGGCAGGCGACGGCGAGCGATGTTGGCGCGCTCGCCTGATGCGCCCTTACCGGCGCCCTGCTTGCCGTACTGCGAGCCGCCACGCGAGCGCATGCGGGCCTTGGCGTGCACATGCTCGGCCGGAACATCCAGGATGCGCGGCGCGATGGCCAAGATGTCGAGCATGCGGGCCTGGGCTAGCGCGGGATCGATGGTCTTAGGCGCGGCGTACTCGGCGATGACGAGCCAGCGGCCCGGCGTCTGCGGGCAGCCCTCGTACAGATCGATGGCGGCGGAGTAGTCGGGTAGGTCGGCATCGTAGACGCGGTAGCAGCTCACGCCCTCGCGCTTGGCCCACTTGCGACGCAGACGGGCATTCTTACGCAGGCGGTTGGCGAACTGCTCGGACTCGGGGATGAGCACGGGCAGCGGCTTGCCGTCGCCCAGGTCGAGCATGGCGGCAGGTTCGGGCATGGGGGTGTTGGCGGCGTTGTCGAGCGAGGGCCAAACCTCAATAGTTGCCTCCTCGTTATTGGGCATGACGGCGATCGAGCGCTCGGGCTCGGCGTGGAGCGCGCGGGCCAGCAATCCATCGCGGGTGAGCGCGGCGACCGGCGCCGCGGAAAGCTCGGGCGCGCGGCGCAGCTCACCGACCAGCGTCATGGCGTCGTGCATGAGCGAAAGCGGGGTCTCGGTGGTGTCCGCGACCACGGCGGCACCGGCGACGGCGCCCGCGTGGTCCAGCACGGTGGCTGGCTTGGCAGCGCAAAAGTCGACAAAACGCTTGTAGCCGGCGCACTTGACCATGCGCTCGGCAGTCTTGCGGGCGGCGGGGTCAATGTCCACGGCGACGATGCGCGCCTGGCGCTCACGCGCCGCGGTCTCGCGCTCGCGCGCCTCGGCAAGCAGCTGCTCCCACAGGGCGGCGTCGTGCAGCTGCCAGCCCTCAAAGCCCCAGCGCTCGCGTGCGGCGCCCGGGGCGCGGTCGGTCAGAATGTTCACGGCCTCCAGCAGCAGACCGCCGCCGGCGCACGAGGCGTCGATCAGCGTAGGCAGCGCTTCGTTTTCGTAATCATCGGCCGTCAGCTCGCGCTCGCACAGTGCGGTCCAGCCGACCTGCGCCAGCACCAGGGCGGCGTAGTCGGGGCGCAGCACGTGCGCGCCCTCGCCGGCGCGGGTCGCTGCGGGCGGCAGGCGTTTGAACAGCGGGTCGCCTGAAAGGTCCAGGCTGATGCTCGCGCGGCGCTGGCGCAGCGAAAGCAGCAGGTGAACGTCGGGGTCGGCAGCATCGACGTCGGCGCGACGGCCCGTGGTCTCGGCCAGACGGTCGCACAGCGCGTCTTTGGCGCGCAGGGCCGAGAAGCGCGTGTTGCGCAGCTGCTCGGTCACGCCGCGGGCTGTGATGGCGATGGTGGCGCCGGGGCGGACGATGCTCTCCCAGGCGATGTCGTAAACGCTATCGTACAGTTCATCGGCATTCTGCGCCTCAAAGCGCCCGAGCACCACGAACGCGCGGCTCGCCAGGCGCGACCACAGGCATGCTCGGTAGCCTTGCTCGAGCTCGCCCTCAAATGTAGCGCGGCCCTTCAGCCGGCGAACATGCGAAAGCCCGAGGCGTTTAAGCTCATCGGCGAGTGCGGACTCAAAGCCCTCGGGGCAGCTTGCGTAAAATTCCATGGGTGACCTCTCTGGTTGCGTCGCTTCATTATATGATGGATGCTTCGTTTGCCCTTATCCTCGAAAGGAACCCATATGATTGATGCGTGCCCCGATTCCGCCGTGCTCTTTTTTGACGTGGACGGCACGCTGACGTCGTTCGATCCCGACGATATGACCGATAAGGACTTTTCGGCGGTTCGCCCCTCGCAGATGGTCGTCGAGGCGTTTCATCGTCTGCGCGACGCGGGGCACAAGGCGTTTATCTGCACGGGTCGCCCCCTGTGGCTCATCGCGGACAGCTTGCGTGCGCTCGACCCCGCGGGTGTCGTTGCCATGGCGGGCGCCACGCTCGAGGTCGAGGGCCGCGTGGTGCATGAGGACTGCTTTGGCGAGGACGTTATCGAGGAGCTTGCACGCCGTATGGCCGCGGCAGGGATTGAGGCCTTTTTCGAGACCAACGTGGCTACTTTTGCCCTGGAACCCGCGGGTGTTGAGCAGTCGTCTCTGATCGGCACTTCTGTGGTGCACAGCGCCGAGGAAATGCGCGTCGACGGCAGTCTGCGCGTGGGCAAGGTATGCCTCAATGTGCCCAGTTTGGCTCGCGTTGCCAACGATGACGGCTTTATCGATCGCGAGTTTGAGCTGTGCAATACCGGTGGTCGGAATCGCGAGCTGAGCCCCAAGGGCATCAACAAGGGCGTGGGCGTGGCGCGAGCGCTGGCGTATCTGGGCCGCGAGGGAAATGCGCGCACCTTTGGCTTTGGCGATTCGGGCAACGACCTGGGCATGCTCGCTGCCGTCGAGACGGCTGTCGCCATGGGCAACGCCATGTCCGAGGTCAAAGCGGTCGCCGACTACGTGACTGACGATGTCGCACACGACGGCACCGTCACCGCCATGCAGCATTTCGGCCTCATCTAATGAATCCCGCATTCTGACGTTTGCCTAAACTGCGGCTCTTTGCTTTTGCATGCTCAATCGATTTATCAAACCAAACACTAAAGCGTTTATACCGTTCGCCGAGAAGATAAAAACCCGCAGTTCACGCCTTGATAAACATAGGTAAAGTGTTTAGCAGTTTATCGGCCGTATGCTAACGAAAGGAATCAGGCAGATGGCAATCAAGGTGTTCGCTGACGGTGCAAACCTCGAAGGCATGCTCGACATGTACGAGAACGGCAACGTTCAGGGTTTCACGACCAACCCGTCCCTTATGAAGAAGGGCGGCGTGATGGATTACCGCGCGTTTGCCAAAGAGGTCCTGGCTCACATCACCGATGTGTCCGTCTCGTTTGAGGTCTTTGCCGACGACGTCGAGACCATGGAGGTCGAGGCTCGCGAGATCGCTACCTGGGCCGAGAACGTCTACGTCAAGATTCCGTGCGTGACCACCAAGGGCGAGTCCACCGCTGAGCTGGTCCGCAAGCTTTCGGCCGACGGCATCAAGGTCAACGTCACCACCATCTTTACGCCTACACAGGTCGATGAGATGGTCGAGGCCGTTGACGCCGAGACGCCGTCCATCATCTCGCTCTTTGCCGGCCGTATCGCCGACACCGGCGTCGACCCCATTCCGTTTGTGACGGAGTCGGTCAAGAAGGCCGCCGCTAAGCCCAACTGCGAGGTCCTGTGGGCGTCCACGCGTGAGCTTATCAACATTTACCAGGCCGAGGCCTGCGGTTGCCAGATCATCACGGTGCCCAACAGCATCCTGGCCAAGCGCAAGAACATCGGTCGCGACCCGTACGAGGTCTCGCTCGACACCGTCCGCGGCTTTGCCAAAGATATCGCGGCACTCGGTTTCCATATCCTGCCGTAACGTGAGCACTGGCTGCTCCGAGGGTTGTTCGCCCCGGCCTTTCCTTTCCTCTATCGCTCACTCGCTTCGCGAGGGTCGCGCCAGGCAAAGGAAAGGCCGGGGCTGCCGACACGAACTTGCCAGTAGGTTGGTGATTGGTTTCCATATCCTGCCGTGGGCAAAGGTACCCCCGCCTGCGCCGTGCAAAATTGAGAGTATTTAGCAAGGTAAAGGCTTTTACCAGCTAGATAAAGCACGGAACAGCCCCCGTTTTGGCTCTGACGACGCTAAAACGGGGGCTGTTTTTGCTTTTTCGCCTCTGAGGGGCATCCGGAACGGCGGAATTTGCAGAATACTCGCGATTTTGCACGTCGCTACCGGGGGGACCCTTGCTTTGGCGGTTTACTTCCCCTGCACCATGGTCAGGGAGATCTTTTTGCGGTCGCGATCGACCTTTTCGACCCACACCTTGACCGTGTCGCCGACGCGCACCACGTCGCTCGGGTGCTTGACAAAGCGGTTGGCCAGTTTGGAGATGTGCACGAGGCCGTCCTGGTGCACGCCCACGTCGACGAAGGCACCAAAATCGACGACGTTGCGCACCGTGCCCTTGAGTTCCATGCCGGGCTCCAGGTCGTCGATGGAAAGCGCTGAGCGGCTAAAGACCACCTCGGGCGCGTCGTCTCGCGGATCGCGGCCGGGCTTCTTGAGCTCGTTGACGATGTCGATGAGCGTGAGGGTGCCGCAGTCCAGGTCGCTTGCCAGCGCCGAGATGCTGCCCAGGCGGCGCTCGATATCGGGCACGCCGCCGCGGCTGAGCTCGCTGGCTTTAACGCCGGCGCGCTCCAGGACGGACGTTGCCACCTCGTAGCTTTCGGGGTGGACGCTTGTTGCATCGAGCGGGTTCTTGCCGCCGCTGATGCGCAGGAAACCCGCGGCGTTGAGATATGCCTTGGGCCCCAGTTTGGGGACCTTCTTAAGCTGGCGGCGATCGGTAAAGGCACCGTTTTCCTCGCGGTAGGCCACGATGTTCTTGGCCACGCTCGGCGTAATGCCCGATACGTATCCCAGCAGGCTCGCGCTCGCGGTGTTCACGTCGACGCCCACGCGGTTGACGACGTCCTCCACCACGTGGCCCAGGGTGCGCGAGAGCTCGGCCTGGTCAAGGTCGTGCTGGTACTGGCCAACGCCGATGGACTGGGGCGGAATCTTGACGAGCTCTGCCAGCGGGTCTTGCAGACGGCGGCCCAGGCTCATGGCGCCGCGCACGGTGACGTCCAGGTCGGGATATTCCTGGCTGGCGAGCTCGGAGGCGGAGTACACCGACGCGCCGGCCTCGTTGACGATGGTGTATCGCAGCCCGGGCGCCTGCTCGGCAATGAACTCCGAGACGACTTCCTCGGTCTCGCGGCTGGCGGTGCCGTTGCCGATGACGATGGTGTTGACGCTGTCCTTCTTGACGAGGCGAGCGAGCTCGCGCTTGGTGCCGGCGACGTCGTGGCGCGGCTTGGTGGGGTAGACCACGCCGTGGTCGAGTAGTTTGCCGGTCTCGTCCATGACGGCGACCTTGCAGCCGGTGCGGTAGCCCGGGTCGAGCGCGAGCACGCGGGCGCCACGGACGGGGCGTGCCGAGAGCAGGCCCTCAAGATTCTTGGCAAAGACGTTGATGGCCTCGGTCTGGGCGCGAACGGTGAGTTTGGCGCGGGCCTCGCGCTCCAGTGAGGGGGCCATGAGGCGCTTGTAGCCGTCGGCGATGGCGGCATCGAAGATGGGAGCAAACACGCCCTGGCGGCGGGGCCAGCGGCTGCCGAGGCGCGCTGTGGCGGCAGCGCCGTCGACGTTCACGCGCACGCGGAGCTTGCCCTCGCGCTCACCGCGGTCGATAGCCAGCACGCGGTGGTTGGGAATACGGCGCAGCGGCTCATCATAGCTGTAGTAGGGCTCGTAGGGAGTCTTTTCGGCGGGGTCGGTAGCCTCGACGACGATGTCGGCGGTGTTTTGCGTAAAGGCGCGCAGGTCGGCGACGTTTTCGGGGTCCTCGGCTACCGTCTCGGCCACGATGTCGGCGGCGCCGGCGAGCGCCTTCTCGGGCGTGTCGAAGCCGGCCTCCTCGTTGACGTATGCCGCGGCGGCGTCGAGTGCGCTGCCCTTGGCCGAGGCCTGCATGATGACCATGTTGGCGAGCGGCTCCAGGCCGGCCTCGCGGGCCTTTTGCGCGCGGGTCATGCGCTTTTTGCGGTAGGGCTTGTAGAGGTCCTCGACACGCTGGAGCTGCGTGGCCTCGCGAATCTGTTGCTCGAGCTCGGGCGTGAGTTTGCCCTGGGCGTCGATGAGCAGGATGACGTCCTCTTTGCGCTGCTCAAGATTGCGCAGGTAGGACAGGCGCTCGTCGAGCGCGCGCAGGGCGACGTCGTCCATGCCGCCCGTTGCTTCCTTGCGGTAGCGCGAGATAAAGGGGATGGTGTTGCCCTCATCGATGAGCTTGACGGCAGCCTCGACGTTGGCGGCCTTAAGGTTGAGCTCGCGGGCGAGCTGGGCGATAAGATCCATGGGACTCCTTGCGTTTAAGGTGCGTTTGCAGCACAGGGCTACCAAGGATACCACCCGTCCCAAAAGACTGTTTTGGGGTTGCGCCACGAAAGGGGCCTATCTACTACGTTTGAACCGTATGGGTCGACCATCCCCCGGTTTTCCGAAAATCGGCAAGCCGTCTACCTGCGGTTTTAATTTCGCGAAATTCGGCATGGTTGAGGGTAATCGGTTAAACGTAGTAGATAGGCCCATTTGGTGGCGAACGAATCAAGCCGAGGTGCAAAATAGCCCCCGCCCCAGAAAAATCGTCGTTAAGGTAGCAAAAAGCCCCGCGGGCAGGAGGCTGCTCGCGGGGCAAAGAAGAGGGGCATATTTGTGGCGGACCGAGGGGTTCGGCATGGGGTCTCTGCCGCGGCCGCTCTTAAGGCATTACAGCTCGACGAGCTGGCCGGTCTCGGCGGCCTCCTTGATGGCGTTAAGCAGCGTGAGCGTCTTAACGTTGTCGGCGGGGGTCACGACGGGCTCGACCTCGCGGCGAACGACCTTCACAAAGTGCTTGAGCTGCATCTTGTGCGGCAGCGCCGGGTCGACGGCCGGAATCTCCATCTGCAGCGGCTTGTGCCAGTTGGAGGCTCCGTCGTAGGAGAACTGGTGCAGGCGGGGCAGCGAAAGGGCACCCAAGGTTCCGCCAATAAAGTAGGCGTCGGCGTCGAAGGGGCGGTACTGCGGATCCTCGCGAGCGGTTGCCTCCCAGTTCCAGGGGCTGGCGGTGGCGTCGGAGATGGTCATGCTTGCGAGCGCGCCATCGGCAAAACGGACGTTGACCACGGCGGAGTCCTCGGTCTCAAAACCGCGGGCGGCGCTGGACTGCATACCCTGGACGGCAACGGGCTCGCCCAGCAGATAGCGGAGCAGGTCGACGTCGTGCACCAGGTTGACCAGGATCGGGCCGGCACCCTTCTTGCGGCGCCACTCGACATCGAAATACTCGTCATTCTTATAGATCATGTAGTGGAAGCTCGACACGGTGAGCTTGCCCAGCTCGCCGGCCTCGATGATCTCCTTGGCCTTGTTGACGAAGGGATTGTGGCGACGGTGCTGACCCACGAGCACGGGCACGCCAGCGGTCTCGGCCTCGGCGGCGAAGGCCTGGGCATCCTCCAGGTCGTTGGAGATCGGCTTTTCGACCAACGGCACGATGTTGCGCTTCACAGCCTCGCGGGCAACGCCCAGGTGTAGGTCGTTGGGCGTGGCGATGATGACGGCCTCGGGCTTGACCTCGTCCATCATCTGGGCGGGATCGGTATAAAACGGCACGCCGGCGGCCTCGGCCGTGGCGCGGGCGCCCTCAAAGGCGTCGGCGATGGCGACGAGCTCGGCCTCGGGCTCCTCGGTGACAAAGCGGATGTGGTTGCGGCCCATGGCGCCGGCGCCGATAACGGCAATGCGGACGGGGTTGAGCTCAGACATTTCGACTCCTTAATACTGGTGGCGGTGGAATGCGGCAAGGGGGCGGTCCTTGCCGCGTCAAGCAAAACTAGGCGGACTTCTTCTTGCTGTCGGAGACCATCATGTAGACGGTGAGCACGACGGCGATTGCGGCGATTACGATGGCACCGTAGAAGGACTGCTGGTAGGCGGCGCTGCCGGCCTCGGCGTGATACAGCACGGCGGTGATGGGCTGGCTGATCCAGGTGGAGGCGGCGTAACCCAAAAACATGATGCCGTAGTTGACGCCGATGTTGCTGGTGCCGAAGGCGCCACCGGTGAGCGGCGGGTAGATGACGAGCAGGGCGCCAAAGCTAAAGCCGAGCAGGGCGAGCGCCACAAAGAACATGCTCTGCGTAAAGCTCATCGACATGATGACGAGCGCGACGATGGTGACGACAAGGCTGATGAGCAGCGACTTATAGGCGCCGAGCTTGTCGATGATCTGGCCAAAGGACAGACGACCGACCAGGTTGGCGCAAGTGTTGACGGAGACGACCACACCGCCGAGGGCGACGGCCGCGGCACTCGTGGGGTCGGCGAAGAGCTGGACGGCGGCGATGGAGGCAACCTTGCCCACGAGCAGGGTGCCCGCGGTGGCGGCAAAGGCGAAGGTGACGATGAGGACCCAGAAGCGCGGGGTCGTGACCATCTCGCCCGGGGTGAGGTCACCGAAGGTGCCGGCATGCGCGCCGCCCTTGGGGGCCTCGAAGCCCTCGGGCAGCCAGCCGGCCTCGGGGGCCTTCAGGAACAGGGCGGAGGCGGCGATCGTCACAAAGAAGATGACGCCGAGTGCCTTGAGGGCGTCAAAGATGCCCAGGCTCGGGATGAGCAGCGAAGCGAGCACCGGGGACAGCACGGCGGGGCCGGCGGTCGAAGCGGCCAGGGTGATGCCGGAGGCGAGACCCTTCTTGTCGATGAACCACTTTTGGCCGGTGGTGAGCGCCGGGTTGTAGCCCAGGCCGTTGCCGACGGCGGCGACGAGCGAGAACCACAGGTAGAACTGCCACGGCTCGGTGACGGTGCCGGACATGAACCAGCCCACGCCGTAGCACACGGCGGCGGCGATCACGACGTTGCGCGGGCCGATCTTATCGGAGATACGGCCGGCGAAGATGCCCGTCACGGCCATGATGGTCTGAAAGACCGGAAAAGCCCAGGTAAGGGCGCTCGACCACTCGGGGTAGACGGCGAGCAGGTTCTTGCTCACGACGGAATACAGCGCGATGGAGCTGATGAAGAACATGGTGACGCACGCGGCGGAAAGCACGACGGCGCGACCCTTGTTGGAGTTGGTGGAAGCCATTGGACTCTTTCTGATCGATACGGGGGAGGAGTGGGCGTGTCCGCGGGGCCTCCCTGTCAGGTTGGTTTACTGGTCAGTCGGCTTGGCGACGCCGGACTCATCGGACCAAAGCTCGACACCCTTGTTCTTGAGGTAGTTGTCGGCATAGGCGCGACGGCCGCCGGGCTTGGCGGTGAGGTCGCCCATCATGTTGGAGAAACCGCCGTCGACCTTGATGGCATCGCCGGTGGTAAAGTCCGAGCGCTTGGACGCCAGGAACATGACGGCGTTGGCGATATCGCTGACCTCGCCGATGCGGCGCGTGGCGATCAGACGGCTGCGGCTCTTTTCGACCTCGGGGTCGGCGTAGAAATTGGCCGACATCGGGGTCTTAACGAAGCAAGGCTCGACGCAGTTGGAGCGGACGCCGTAGGGGCCCCACTCGGCGGCGAGCATCTTGGACATCATGTTGACGCCGGCCTTGGTGGAGCTGTACACGCCCGAGAACGTCTCGGGGGAGTGGCTGGCGACGGTCGAGATGTGCACCAGGCGGCCCTGGCCGGCCTTGATCATCTCGCGACCAAAGCGCTGCGAGGTGATGAAGTAACCGGTGAGGTTGACGTTGAGCACCTGTTCCCAGTCGCTCAGCGGCAGGTTTTCCATAGCTGCGAAGCGCAGGATGCCGGCGGTGTTGACAAGGACGTCGACGCGGCCGAAGTCGGCGATGGTGGCGTCGACGGCGGCCTGAACCTCGGCCTCGTCGGTGGCGTTCATCTTGTAACCCTCGGCGTGGATGCCAAACTCGGCGGCGAGGTCGGCGGCTGCGGCCTTGACCTTTTCCTCGTCCAGGTCGAGCAGGACGACATTGGCGCCGTTGCGGGCGAACTCGCGACAAATCTCGACGCCCATACCGCCGAGTGCGCCAGTCACGGCGCAGACATCGCCCTCGAGCTTAAGCCAGTTGCTCATAGGAACTTCCCTTCTTGTGCCTCCCGGTGGGTCGCTCCCATTAATCGACCCACGTGGTTTTCGCTGGTTATCGTATGCTTTGCATTTGCGCAGGTGAATTGCATATTTGTTAGAATGGCGTTAACCGTAGGTTTACACGTGCGATGCAGTTAATTCTCAATTGAGCGCGTGACCTGCGAAAACAACCCCCCCGTGGCGCCATGTGGCCACGGGTGCGAAAACGGAGAGATGACGTGTACGATCGACGACTTGAGGCCATTTCGGCCGCCGCGGAGCTGGGAAGTTTCTCGCGCGCCGCGGCAAAGCTGCGCGTGTCGACGCCGGCGCTCGTCAAACAGGTGTCGGGGTTCGAGGCCGAGTTTGGCATCACACTGTTCGAACGTTCGCACTCAGGCGTCAAGGTGACGCCGGCGGGTGCTCTGCTGGTGGACGACGCACGCTCAATCATGCGGCAGTCCGAGGACGCGCTGCGCCGTGCCCGACGCGCGGCGGGCGATGGCGGTGCCGTGCGCCTGGGCGTGTCGATGATGTGCCCGGGGCGTCAAACGCTGTCGATGTGGTCGGGCATCCACGATCTGGAACCGTCGCTACGATTTGAGATCGTGCCGGTAAGCGACCTCTATGACGAGCGCGAGACCGTTATGCGCAGTCTTGGTCGCGAGGTGGATGTAGTGCAGTCGAGTTTTTCGACGCCGCGCTGGGGTGATGCCTGCCAAAAGCTCCGCATCGTCAACGTGCCGTTTTATATCGACGTGCCGCGCACGAGCCCGCTGGCGCGCAAGACACGCATTACGGTCGCCGACTTGGAGGGCATGCGCCTGCGCGTACTGCGCCACGGCAACGATGCCATGGACAGCCTGCGCATCGACCTGTTGGCCGACGGCGGTGTGGACGTGATCGATGCGGATAGCTTTGACTTCGCGCTCTTTAACGAGGCGGAGGAAAAGGGCGACGCGGTGCTCACCTGCGGCGCGTGGTCGGGGGTACACCCGGCCTTTGTGGGCGTGCCGTTCCTATGCGGACGCGAGGTGCCGGTCTTTCTGCATTACCCGCTCGAGCCCACCCTCCAAGTCCAGAAATTCGTCAACGCCATGGCCCAACTCCTCAACTAGCTCATTTGAGACGGGGTTTTTTGACTCCTTACAAAATGAGGCCCTGGCCAAACGGCCAGGGCCTCACCACTTCTTTTTAGGCTGCGAGAAAAGGCTGCGCGTAGGAGTTCCCCGAGGGAGACGGGGTGTTTACTCCGCGCGCAGTTTCGCAGCGAAGCGAGAATGTTTGAGCACGGAGTAAACACCCCGTCTCCCTCGGGGAACTCCGTTGGGAGCGTTGGGGCTGTTTTGAGCTACTCCAGCTCAAACGCTCCGGTGTAGAGCTGGTAGTAATACCCGCGCTTGGCGATCAGCTCGTCGTGGTTACCGCGCTCGATAATGCGGCCGTGGTCCAGACAGATGATCGCGTCAGAGTTGCGCACGGTGGACAGGCGGTGTGCGATGACAAACGTCGTGCGGCCCTCCATGAGCTTGTCCATGCCCGCTTGCACGATGGCCTCGGTGCGGGTGTCGATGGAGCTCGTGGCCTCGTCCAGAATCATTGCCGGCGGATCGGCGACGGCGGCGCGTGCGATCGAGATCAGCTGGCGCTGGCCCTGCGACAGCTGGGCGCCGTTGCCGGTGAGCATCGTGTCGTAGCCGTCGGGCAGTCGGGTGATAAAGTCGTCGGTGCCCGCGAGCTTGGCTGCCGCGATGCACTCCTCGTCGGTGGCGTCCAGGTTGCCGTAGCGGATGTTATCCATCACGGTGCCGGTGAACAGGTTCACGTCCTGCAGTACCACGCCCAGCGAGCGGCGCAGATCGGCCTTGCGGATCTTGTTGACGTTGATGCCGTCGTAGCGAATCTTGCCGTCGGCGATGTCATAGAAGCGGTTGATGAGGTTGGTGATGGTCGTCTTACCGGCACCGGTGGCGCCGACAAACGCGACCTTCTGGCCCGGCTTGGCAAACACGGACACGCCGTGCAGCACCTCGTGGTCGGGCGTGTAGCCAAAGTCGACGTTGTCCATGACCAGGTCGCCGCGCAGCGGTACGTACTCGATCTCGCCGGTTGCACGGTGCGGATGTTTCCATGCCCACATGCCGGTGTGGTGGTCGGCCTCCTCGAACTCCCAGGTCTCGGGGTTCACCTGCGCGTTGACGAGCGTCACGTAGCCTTCGTCGGTCTCGGGCTTCTCGTCGATGAGCTCAAAGATACGGTCGGCGCCGGCGAGGCCCATGACCACGGCGTTGATCTGCTGCGAGATCTGGCCGATCTGTCCGCAGAACTGCTTGGTCATGTTGAGGAACGGCACCACGACGGCGATGGACAGCGCCATACCCGAGATGCTCAGGTTGGGCACGCCCAGTGCCAGGAAAATGCCGCCGGCAAGGGCCACCAGCACGTAGAGCAGGTTGCCCAGGTTCATAAGGATAGGCATGAGGATGTTGGCGTACATGTTGGCCTTCTGCGAGACCTCGAAGAGCTTTTCGTTGCGCTCGTCAAAATCGGCCTCGGCGGCAGACTCGTGGCAGAATGCCTTGACGACCTTCTGGCCGTTCATGACTTCCTCGATATGGCCCTCGACCACGCCGAGCTCGGACTGCTGCGCAAT
Organism: Collinsella sp.; assembly: GCA_036304385.1. Classification (GTDB taxonomy): domain Bacteria; phylum Actinomycetota; class Coriobacteriia; order Coriobacteriales; family Coriobacteriaceae; genus Collinsella. Next base: position 26,873 of record JAXIYS010000048.1, read on the forward strand.
AAAGAAACGCGCGGAGTTGGAGCCGAGCAGCTTGGTCATAAAGGTCATAAAGACGACGCCGGCCACAATGACCAGGCACATCCACACGCTGTAGTACAGCATGATAAAGAATACCGTGACGATGACGATGGTCGTCATGAGCAGGTTGGGCAGCGACTGGCTGATCATCTGGCGCAGCGTGTCGATGTCGTTGGTGTAGTGGCTCATGATGTCGCCGCGCTGGTGCGTGTCGAAGTAGCGAATCGGCAGGTCCTGCATGCGGTTGAACATCTTCTCGCGCAGCTTCTCGAGCGAGCCCTGCGTGACGATGGCCATGGCGCGGTTCCAGAAGAGCGAAGACAGGATGCCGACGCCGTAGATGCAGGCGAGGGTGGTCACGAGCTGTGCGATCTTGGGCTGCGCGGCTTCCCAATCGCCCGACTGCCACGATTCGCTAATAATCTGCAGGGCGCTCTGAAGGAAGGTCGCGCCGATGGAGTTGATGATGGCGCAGAGCACCACGCCGACGACGACGAGGGGCAAAAGCACGGGGTAGAAGCCAAAGAGCGTCTTGATGAGGCGCGACATGGTGCCGCCCTTGCGGTTGAGCGCGCGCTCGGCGGTCGTTGCCTTACTCATGTGCCTCGCCTCCTTCCTGGGTCTGAGCCTGCGTTGCGGATGCCTCGGTGTCGGCCTCGACGGCCCCTTCGCCTTCGGCAGACATCTTGTTTTGCGAGGTAAAGGTCTCGCGGTAGATCTCGCTCGTCTTAAGCAGCTCGTCATGGTTGCCGATCTGCGCGATGCGGCCGCCCTCCATGACGATGATGCGGTCTGCATCCTGTACGGAGCTAATGCGCTGGGCGATGATGAGCTTGGTCGTGTTGGGCAGATAGCTTGCCAACCCTGCGCGAATCTTGGCGTCGGTCTTGGTGTCGACGGCGCTGGTGGAGTCGTCCAGGATCAAGATCTTGGGGCGACGCAGCAGGGCACGCGCAATGCACAGGCGCTGCTTCTGACCGCCGGAAACATTGGAGCCGCCCTGCTCGATCCAGGTGTCGTAACCCTTGGGGAAGCCGTCGACAAACTCATCGGCGCAGGCCAGATGTGCCGCCTCGCGGACTTCCTCGTTGGTGGCGTTCGGGTCGCCCCAGCGCAGGTTCTCGGCGATGGTGCCGCTAAACAGCACGTTTTTCTGCAGCACCATGGCGACCTGGTGGCGCAGTGCGTCCAGGTCGTAGTCGCGCACGTCCATGCCGCCCACGCGCACGGTGCCTTCGGTGGCGTCGTACAGACGGGCGATGAGGTTTACAAGCGTGGACTTGGCCGAGCCGGTACCGCCGATGATACCGATGGTCTCGCCGCTCTTAATGTGCAGGTCGATATCGTCGAGCGCCTGGCGCTTCGCATGCGCGGAATACTTAAAGCTCACGTGGTCAAAGTCGATGGAACCGTCGGCAACCTCGAGCACGGGCTCGGCGGGATTGGCGATCGTGGGCTCGGCGGCCAACACCTCGGTAATGCGGTGCGCCGATTCGTCGGCCATGGTCACCATGACAAAGATCATCGACAGCTGCATCAGGCTCATGAGGATCTGGAAGCCATAGGTAAAGATCGAGGAGAGCTGGCCCACGTCGAACAGCGTGCCCTGGCTCGTGATGATGAGCTTGGATCCCAGGTAGATGATGACGACAAATGCGCCGTTGACGCAGATGTTCATCATGGGGTTGTTAAAGGCGAGCAGCTTCTCGGCGCGGGTGAAGTCCATCTGGACGTCGCGCGCGGCGGTGGCGAACTTCTCCTTCTCAAAGTCTTCGCGCACATAGCTCTTGACCACGCGCATGCCGGTGACGTTTTCCTCGACGGACTCGTTAAGGGCGTCGTACTTGTGGAACACGCGCGAGAAGATGGGGCGTACCTTAAAGATGATAAAGAACAGTCCAAAGCCCAGCAGCGGAATGATGACCAGGTAGACCATGGCGACGCTGCCGCCCATGATAAATGCCATGGTAAAGGCGAAGATCAAGACCAGCGGCGCGCGCACGGCGATACGGATGATCATCATAAAGGCCTGCTGAACGTTGTTGATGTCGGTGGTCAGGCGCGTGACAAGCGAGGAGCTCGAGAACTCATCGATGTTGGCAAAGCTGAACGTCTGGATCTTGTAGAACAGGTCGTGACGCAGGTTCTTGGCGAAACCGCAACTCGCATGGCTGCAGGTGACGCCGGCAGCGGCGCCAAAAGCAAGCGACGTCAGCGCGATGAGCACCAAAAAGCCTGCGGTGGGAAGCATCTCGGCTACGGTGGTGCCGTCTTTGATGGCGTCGATCAGGTTGGCGGTGATAAATGGAATCAGCATCTCGCAGAGCACCTCGCCAAGCACGAGCAACGGCGTGGCAACGGTGACTTTCATATAGTCGCGGATGCTGCCCATGAGGGTTTTAATCATCCAGTTCCTCCCAGGTTACACGGATTTTCTCGAGCATTTCGGCGAGCTGCTCGCGCTCGTCGTGAGTGAGGGCACTAAAGGCCCGTTCTCTAAAGCGGATGCGGGCCGCCTGGTCGATGCGGGCGTTTTCCCGGCCGGTTTCGGTCAGGCGAATGGTGAGTTGCCGTCGATCCTTGGGGTTACGGCTGCGCTCGATGAGGCCGTTGACCTCGAGCTTGGACAGGATCTCGGAAAGCGACCCCGGCTTGAGGTCAAAGTGCATGCCGAGTTCCTGCTGCGACATCTCGCCGCCGGGCTGCTTGGCCAGCAGGCAGATGATGGGCGCCTTGCCGGACACGCCTCCGCCATGAAAATGCATGTAATGGCCGCAAAAACCCAGGCCGCTCAGGATGCGCTTGGCGAGTTTGTCTTCGGCGCTGACCGCTTCGGGTATGTCTACCGGTTGCGACGGGTCACTGCCGGGCTCGTGCGAACAAAGGTTAAGAGGTTCATCGCACATGAATTAGTGTTGCTCCTTTCTTTAGTTAGGTAGTGGAATTGTTTTGTGCCTAACCAATCTAGGAGCATGAGAAATGAATGTCAAGGTAGCAAACTTATTAAGTTACGGCGTTTTGCCAAACGCCGTAACCGCTCGACGCTGCAAACGCTCCTAAGCGGCAATCTGGCGTTCAATCGTCGGGCATGGCCACAAGGCCTATGCCCTCCTCTTTCACGCCACCTTGCTCGCTTAGGAACGTTTTCGCTGTCCGTCCTCAACCTGTGATTCCGCCGCGGTCCGTTTCGGTGCATGCAATCCCTTGGGGACGGAGGAAAAGGGATCATTTTCCGTAACCTTTCCGCAACAATTTGCCCTTCGCACTGCTCGACTCCGCTCGCAACGTCCCCTGCGCTACACTTAGTTGCACTGTGGCGCCGTTGCGCCGCGCCCGATCCAAGGGGGGCACTCATGAAGAATACTCAGCTGCTGCTGATTAACGATATGTGCGGCTACGGCAAGGTCGCGCTTTCCGCCATGCTGCCGGTGCTGTCGCACATGGGTTACCGTATCCATAATCTGCCGACGGCACTTGTGTCCGATACGCTCAACTACCCCAAGTTCTACATCCACGACACCACCGAGTACGTGCGTCAGAGTCTTGCCATCTGGGAAGAGCTCGGCTTTGAATTCGACGCCATCTCGACCGGCTTTATCGTGACCGAGGAAGAGACACGCATCATCTCGGACTTCTGCCACCGCCGTGCGCAAAAGGGCACCAAGGTGTTCGTCGACCCCATCATGGGCGACAACGGCAAGCTCTATGCGGGCGTGCCCGAGTCCACGATCGGTCTCATGAGGCACCTGCTCGAGTGCGCCGACTACGCGGTTCCCAACTACACCGAGGCCTGTTTGCTCACCGACACGCCTATCGTCGAGCAAATTACGCCCGATGAAGCCCGCGCCCTTGTGGACGCCGTGCGCGAGCTGGGTGCCAAGTCGGTGGTCATTACGAGCGCCGTGGTCAATGGCACGAACGCGGTTATTGGCTACGACCATGTGGCGGGGGAGTACTTTACGATTCCCTTTGAGCTCATTCCGGTCTATTTCCCGGGCACGGGCGACACGTTCTCGGCGGTGCTCGTCGGCCGCGTTATGGCAGGCTGGAGTCTGCAGTGCGCGACGTCCGATGCCATGCGTGTGGTGGCTGAGCTTATCGAGCGCAATGCCGACCAAGAGGACAAGTCGGCCGGCCTTCCCATCGAGGCCTGCCTGGATGTGGTTGACCATGAGTAACGCCGACGAGAGCAGCACCGAGGCAGCGGGCGAGAACAGGCCGCTCGGCGCGCCGCGTGGCAAGCGTCCGCGTATCCGTATTAGCTGCGTGGACCAGCTGGGTGCGTGCCGTTGTCACCACGGGCACAAGCCGGGCGATGTCTTCGACTTCGATCGCGATCGCGGCAAGATGTGCGCCATGGCCTGCCACGTGGGCTTTCCCTATATCGATATCCTGCGCTATGGCGGGACCGTGCCTGGCAACGAGCCCGGCACGGCAAAGTTCTGCTGCCCCGAAGTCGATACACTGAACGTCTGGCTTGCCAAGATCGTTGACGAGTAGTCGAGCGCAATGTGTCAAAGGGACAGCCCCTTTGACACATTCGCCGGTGGTGCCCCTTCTTTTGCTTATAATCTCAAATCTCTGCATTTCATCCGATTTTAGGTTCTAAAAATTCTGCGTTTCATCGATAATCAAGCATATAAAACTTTGCATTTCATTCGATGAGACTGAGGGGAGAGCCTATGCTGCGCAGGAAAATAGCGGCAGAGCTGGAGCGTTGGCTGAAGTCTTCCGAGCAAAAGGCCTTGTTCATTACGGGTTCTCGCCAGATTGGCAAAAGCTATTCGATTCGCGCATTTGGCAAAGCCAACCATGCAACCTACATCGAGCTTAACCTCATGGAAAATCGCCAGGCAAAAGATGCTCTTCTCGAGGCGCGGGATGCCGATGATTTCATCAGCAGGGTGACGCTTCTTTCGGGAAAGTCGATTGCACCAGGCAAAACGCTCGTGTTTATCGATGAGGTCCAAGAGGCCCCCGACATCATGACGATGGCAAAGTTCCTTGTTGAGGACGGGAGGTGCCGCTGGGCGTTTTCGGGGTCAATGCTCGGGACTCAGTTCAAGGGCGTCAGGTCCTATCCCGTGGGGTATGTTCACGAGCTTAGGATGTTCCCGCTCGATTTTGAGGAGTTTTGCTGGGCAATCGGGGTGAGCGAGGGGGCTCGCCAAACGATACGTGACGCGTGTATCAGCGAGAGGCCCATTCCTGATTACATTCATGACGCGATGATGGCAAACTTCAGGACCTATACCGTTGTCGGCGGAATGCCGGAGGTCGTGCAGCGTTTCCTTGACACGCAGGGCGACCTTGCCTCTGTTCGTCAGCTACAGTCAGAGCTCAACGAACAGTACCGGCGGGATATCTCCAAGTATGCAAGCGGGCGAGCCCTTCAGGTGCAGAGCATCTACGATCAGCTCCCTATTATGCTCGAGGGCGAAAACAAGCGCTTCGTGCTCAATTCCATTGACCCCAAGGCTCACTACGAGAAGTATCAGCGAGATTTTGTATGGCTTGTCGATGCCGGCGTTGCTTTCAAAGCCGATATCGTAACCGAGCCAAAATCGCCCCTGCTCAAGACGGCGCGGCCATCGCAGTTCAAGCTATATCAATCGGATACGGGCATGTTGATGGCGCGCTACCCCGTTGGAGTCGCCCAAGCGGCGTATCTTGATAGCAAGGAGCTCAATCTGGGCGGCATTTACGAAAACGTGGTGGCCCAGCAGCTGGCCGCCCAAAATCGCCAGCTTTACTACTATCAGACAAAAAAGCGCGGTGAAGTGGACTTTGTGGTCGATGGACCGGATGGGACGGCTGTTCCGATCGAGGTTAAATCGGGCTCCTATTACCACGCGCACGCTGCGCTCGGTCATGTGCTTGATACGGCTGAATATGGCGTAAGGCTCGGGATTGTTTTCTCGAGAGGCAACGTTGAGCGCAACGGAGCGGTTCTCTATTTGCCGCTATATGCGACCTGGGCCCTTTCGGATGTTTTGGGCGACTCCTGCGCCGAGGGGATAAAGCTGGAGGTCAAGCCGGTCTAGGGCTAGTCCCGGATGTGACAAAGGCGTGGCCCGCGACCTCGATTGCCTACAGCTGCTCGAGCATAGCGGTGCAACCGGCGAGTACATCGCGGTAGGTGGCGTCGAAATTGCCGGTGTACCAGGGGTCGGCCACGTCGCCGGGGCGATCGGTCCAATCGAGCAGGCGCGAGATCTTGCCATCGGGATCGCTGCCAAAAATGCGACGCAGACTGCGCGCGTTCTCGGCATCCATATAGACAATGTGGTCCCAGCTGCCATACTCTGCGCGACGCACCTGGCGAGCACGGTGCGCAACGACGGGAATCCCGACCTCGCGCAGCTTGGCAACGGTACCGTGGTGTGGCGGGTTGCCGATCTCCTCGGTCGAGGTCGCAGCGGAGTCAATGACAAACTCCGCCTTGCGCCCAGCGCGGCGCACGAGCTCGGTAAACACCGACTCAGCCATCGTCGAGCGACAGATGTTGCCGTGACAGATAAACAGTACGCGTTGCATGAGCGGTTTCCTTTCTAGGCGGTCGCGCAGGGTTTACAGACTGCTCTTGAGGCAGTTTGCTCCAATAAAGCCCGCTGCGTAGTTTACCTGCGATAATAACAAGATAAGACCTTTAATCCCAACGCCTCTACTGTGCTCAAAGAGTTGAATGGCTCTAAAAATCAGTTTCCAATATAGGGTGGAGAATCCACTTTATTAAGGCCAAAAATCAGTCAAAAGTAAAAGCAAAAGTAGTAAAAACGTAGTACGACTCAAATTTTTACTACCAATGTTTACCTGCGGTTTTGTTCAATAGCAAGCATCTCGTCTTGATTATCTTCAAGTCCAAGATGGGTGTAAACGTTGTAGGTGGTGTTGATATCTGAGTGCCCCATAATGTATCTGAGCTTTGCTGGGCTCATGCCAGCACGTGCCATTCGGCTACAGCGACCGTCTGGGCGCTGGCCTTCTCCGCGATGGAGAACCCGACCCTTGTTATCTTTCCTATTCGACATAGCTTGGATCTCCTTTCAGAGACTCAAGCACGACAACATGATTGTAGCTATGGGGTTGTCTATGCCATGGTGAAAGGGTTCGTTTATTGGGTTAAATCAAAGGAAATGAGGCCTATTTGCCCCGTTGGGGCTGGGGTTGGGGTAAGTGCCCATCGGTGCAATTCCAAGCCTTAATTTCGCTCTCAGCGTGCATTTTTGCTATAGGCTGAGCGGACATCAATTGAAATCGCAGTTTGATGTATTCAAACAGGTGATGCCAAGTGCGGGGCATTGGGTATTTGTTGCTCAACATATTCGGAGCCTTGGTGTGCAAAAAGTGTCTTGCATCCCGCTGGCCTATCTCTCACAAGTGATGCTGCTGTCCGCCGATAGCATCGAAACATGAGCACCCCGAGAGATCGAGTTGCCGATCTCGCGGAGTGTGGAAATGCAAATTACCGAGGAAAGGGCTCGTTGGCGGATTTGGTGCTCAGGCGGAAAGCCGTGCTTCAGGTTCGATGATAAGATTTAAATCACCACAACCGCAATCATGTTTTACATGAGGGCACTCACAACTTAAGAGAAACGAACCAGTGACTGGGAGGACATCTGTCCTTCTCTCAGGCTGGTTCGCTATACCGAGTGCTGAGCGGTTGTGGTGACTGTGGGTGGATGTCCTCCCAACCGCTGCAACAAGAGGCATCTTTCCATTTAATACGTTCGGTTGTTGTCGGATTAAGGAAGAATGCCATGATTAAGAATCTCACTCAGGAAAGCGGTATCGGCAAGGCACTTTGCATCGTTGGCATCATTGCCATCGTCGTTGGAGCTATCGAATTCTTTTCGGGCGTGGGTGCCATGGCGGATGCATCAGGGTACTTTGAAGAGGTAAGCAAGCTCTCGGCAAATGTCCAGCTGGTCGGATCGTTTGGCTCCGCTATCGCCGGTCTCATCATGCTCGGATTCAGCGAAGTGGTCAGGTGCCTTAACGAAATCTCGTCGGCACCGTCCAAAAAGGACGGCGATCGGGGCGGTATGCCCAAGCTCCCGAAGCTGTAGGGGGCGAGACCATGGGCGAGTTCAAGGTCATATACCGAATCGACTCGACGAATGCGACCCCAGAGATTAAGTGGGAGGAGGGGTGCCCTCTCCTGCTCGATGCGCTTCAGATTTCGAGAGACACCGATACGGGGGAAGCCTTTCTCCAATCGAGATTCAGGAACATATCGGGTCAGAAAATAGACTCTTTCAGTGTTGAATTTACAGTTCAATACGACAACGGAGAGCGGGAGACCCTTAATCTCAATCCCCTTGATGCGGATATTTTTCCGGGCGAGAAATATGATGCGAAACCGTTTGAGCTTTCGGCGGGAGATGCTGTTTCGGTCGAGGTAAAAACGGAGTCGGCAAAACAGAGCTTGAATGAGTGGGTTTCAAGCTGTCCAGCATCAGCGATACCAAAGCCAGATTTACTCTCCCTGTCCTCTGTGGCACTTGAAGAGCGATCAATCGAACTTCGAGAAATGGGCTGCAGAGAATCAGACAAGGCATCCCATTATGCCATCGGAAGACATGACGGTTGGACGCTTTGCCCTTGTGGGCAAATCAATGTTGGCATTTCATTTTGCGTAAGCTGTGGATTGCATTTTGATGATTTGAGTAATGAATGCAGCGAAGAGTACTTTGCCCGCGCGGTGGCTGACCGTAGGGTTAAAAGAGCCGAGCAGGAAAAGTTACGTGATGAGCGCAGGCGCGAAAATAGAAAACAGTGGATAAGGAGGATTCCGCTGCTCATTCTCGTCATGGGATTTGCGTCGCTTCTCTTTGGCGCTTATCAGGCTGGTTACCTCGGTGGGGAGCCTCAGGCTGAAAGGCTCGAGAAAGAACACCAAGAGAGGATAAAAGAAGAGACCGAGAAGGCAGTGAAGACGTTTGCCAAATGTTTCGGAAATAAGGTGACAGGGCCTATTGTGATGGGGAGAATCACCGAAGTCGAAAACGCACCCAAATACAATGACGCCGAAATCATGGGGCTTTCTGGAACAATTGAATTCGAAGATATCGATAATGACCGCAAAGTCGACGGATTTTGGTGGAAATCAGAGGATGACTATAACAAAAAAGAGGTGAAGGCGTTTATTGCCAGTCTCAACACTTATTTTGGAGACGACATAGAGCTAACTAAATCGGAGCTTGATATGTTTGACTATCATGAGCCGGATCGAGTCTGGAGAGATGACCGCACTGATTGCTATGTCGGTATTTTCTACAATGACTTGGGAGATAACGACGATATCCGTTTGTTGTGGTTACACCAATAGCCCAGTGAGATTCTATTGAATTGCGTACGACGGTCAGTCCGTTGTCTTGATAGAAAAAGCCTTGATTCGAGGGGGTATTCGAAAGTTGTTGACGGACGGTGCTTTTTTCTACCCGTGATGTTGAGTTCGACTACATGAGAGTTGCATGGCGAGAGAATAACACTTGCAAAGTGTAAATACGCCCTATGACAAGTGTTAGCCGCTGGGCCCCGACTTCCCGTAAAAACGTGGGGGAGTCGGGGCATTTGCTTCATTATCTACAAAAACTTGGGAAACGTTGGTATTTCTGCGGATAAGAGGCATAACTGATGTAGTCCCAAAATTCATAAAATCCGGTACAAAAGGCGGCGGCAGACAATGCGTCTGTCGCCGCCTTTGAGTTACCGCACGCGCATTTCGTGTACTTGAAATACACGAAATTGTAGAAAAGAGTGTATCTGAAGTACACGAAATTGCACTGCTGGAGCTTGCAGGCGGATAAACACTACCCGTATGGGACGGTTTTCACCGATTGCTCGCCACCTTGGGCTATGTTCGCCCCTATGCCTGCATCCGGGGCTGTGCTGATTGACGGCGGCGCTCCCAGCGAGCCAACTTAATCGTCACCAGTGTGAGGGCCCAGGCCACAAGCGAGAACGCGGCGCCCACGGCGCCCACGTGCGCAATGCCAACGCTGCTTACCACGGCGCCGCCCACTGCGGTGCCAAACGAGATGCCGACGTTAAACGCCATGGGTTCAACCGAACTTGCGAGTACCATCGACTTGGGATGGCGGCTGCGTGCCACGTCCATAAAGTGCGTGATGCACGATACCGAGAACAGGTACATGAGCAACGCCAAGCTAAAGACAAAGACCAGCGCGAGCGGCATGGTGCCGCCCACAGCAAACAGCCCGAGTAACGCCGCAGCCTGCAGCACAAACGTCACGAGCAGTGCCTTCATGCCAAAGCGCGCATCGATCCATCCGCCCAGGATGTTCGAGATCAGGCAGAACACGCCGTAGGCCATGAGCGTGGTACTGGCTTCGACCGTGCCCATGCCCAGTACCTGCTCAAGATAAGGCGTCACATAGCCGTAAAACACGTAGACCGAGCCCACGCCAAACAAAAAGATGAGCATGCCGGTGATGATGCTCGGCTCGCGCAGCAGCCCCGCCTGCTCGCGAAAGGTGGCAGGCTCGTCGGTTTGCCCAGCGCGCGGCATAAACGCCACGAGCGCTCCGCAGATCAGAACGGCAAAGGTCAGCGTGCCGTACATGGCTACGTGCCAATCGAGCGTGTCGGCTACAAACTTACCGATCGAAGTGACAAAGACCATTGCCACGGAAAACGCACCATATACCACCGAGATTGCAAGCGAAGTTTGCTGCGGGGACAGCAGCTCGGGGATGTACGTCACGCCCACGGCGAGCAGTGCGCCCGAGACGGAGCCCAGGACAATGCGCGAGATAAAGAGCACCTGGAAGTTGGGCGCCAGAGCCATGACCAGGTTGCCGAGCACAAAGACGATGCTGTAGCACACGAGCAGCTGGTAGCGGCGGAACCGCCCCGTGCTGAGCGCAAGCACCGGCGTCGCGATGGCGTAGACAAGCGCGAACACGCTGATGAGCTGGCCCGCAGTAGCAAGTGATACGCCGAGTTCCGTTGCCAAGTCGCTCTCGATACCGATGACCACGAACTCGGAGCAGCCGAGCGAGAATCCCAACAGCACGAGCAGCGCCAGGCGGAGCTTGGTGCGCGCGGGGGAGAGCGCGGCGGCGGTTGATGCTGTTGTGGACGAAGTTGCGGTGGTCAAGGCAGTTGCTCCCATGTTGCGTTATATGAGTTGGATTCAGTCCCTGCAACTCTACCAGAATGTGTCAGGTGCCCGCCCTCTTTGTCGCAGGGAGGGCTTGCCTGTATAGTCGCAATGCAGGCGAAGATGGTCTCAGGTACATCGCGGGCGACAGGAGATCCCGTGGGCATGCACACGACAAAGGTTGCAGTGGGCGAGGGCAAGTTTGCGCTCGAGGAGGCTCTCGAGGCCCCCTCCATTCGCGCTGCCCTCGCGATGTGACAAAGGGGCAGTCCGTTTGTCACATTCCATGCCTTAGAAACTTGCAAATTCTGCAAGTTTCTAAGGTAACATCTTATAAACTTGCAAAAAATGCAAGTTTATAAGGTTTCATGTCTGGTCGGGCGCTAGGGAGACTCTATGGATATCGTTCGCCGAAGCCGTTATCTTGATCGACTCATTGCTTTTCAGGATACCGACCTCATCAAAATCGTGACGGGTATACGCCGTTGCGGCAAATCCACGTTATTGGACATGATGAGGGAGCACCTGGCGCAACAGGGGGTGCCGGCCGAGCGTTTGCTGACCTTTAAGATGGAATCTCTAGAGTACGCGGGAATTACGGATTATCTGACGTTTTATCGTATGGTCCGGGAGCGCATCGACGGCATCGATCATCCCTACCTGTTCTTTGACGAGCTCCAGAATGTCGAAGGTTGGGAAAAGGCGGTCAACTCGCTCCGAGTGGATTTGCCGTGCGATATCTATGTCACGGGCTCCAATGCCTTTTTGCTATCGAGCGAGCTCGCAACGCTTATCTCGGGCCGATATGTCGAGGTCAAGATGCAGCCTCTCACGTTTAGCGAATATCTTGATTTTCGCTCGATTGATGCGGTCGCCGCTGAAGGGCTTGGTGAGAGGGTCGAACTCGTTTCCAAGACGGGCGATCGCCTTAATTCAAATACCGTGCTTGAGCAGTACATAACCTATGGCGGCATGCCGTTTCTGGCCCATGATGAGCCGAGGCGTGAGCTGTGTCGCGACTATATCCGTAGCCTCTACCAGACGATCGTCGCGCGCGATATCCTGTCGCGTGCGACGCGTAGGGGTCGCGGAGCTATCACCAAGCGCGATGTTCTCGAGCGGCTCTGTGCGTACCTGGCAGACAACATTTCCAACCAAACCTCGGTCAACAAAATCGTAGGGACGCTCAACGAATCGGCGGGCGGTAAGACCAACGCATCGACGGTGTCGGCATATATTGACGCTCTGGAAGAGACGTACCTGTTTACCAAAGTAAAAAGGTATGACATCAAGGGGCGGGAGCTTCTTAAGACAGGCGGTAAATATTACATAGCTGATACGGGAATTCGCAGCTATCTTGACGGATATAGAGGTAGCGATAGCGGAAGGATGCTCGAGAACGTTATCTACAACCAGCTTGTATTTGAAGGATACGAAGTGTTTTGCGGCCATCTGCGCGCGGGGGAAATCGATTTTGTCGCAATCGGCGAGGGATCGGACCGCAAATATATCCAGGTTACCGAGCGGATCGATGCCGAGGCGACGAGAGAACGCGAGCTGCGACCGCTCAAGCTAAGCACGCTAGGAAAAATTCCTGATTCGTATGAGAAGATCCTGATTGTCAGGGATGGCGACCATCCAACGGACATCGATGGCATCAGAATCGTGGGGGCAGTCGACTTCTTGTTGAGAAATAAGATTACCCGCGGCTAAACGCAAGCAGATTCGTTTCGATGCGATAAAGGAGCAGCCCTTTTTCGCATTCCGTGCGAGCCCTCGTGCCGTCTGAGGGTATAAGGCTGGCAAGTGTTTATTTGCGAGGCCTAAGGGGCGCCCCGTATGGATATCGATAACTTTGAATGGTGGTATAGCGAGGGCGAGGCTCCGGACGAGGAGTGGGACGAGCCCGCGCCGCGTGACGTGTCGAGCGACGAGGACGAGACCGGCAACGATGCCGCTGTCGAGCCTGATGCCGCCTCTGATGCCGCCGAGCCCCTAACCTTTGAACAGGCCTGGGCCCAGGCCGAGGCCGACGAGGCTAAGGCCGATGCCACGGCCACACTGGGTGAGCCAGCCGACATGTCCATCTCGCCGGCCAAGACCCCGCAGCCGCGCCATAGCATCGACCCCGGCAGCACGGCATCCTTCAGCATTCTCGACGTGCCCGCGCAAGGCGCCCAGGCGCCCGCCCCCACGCATCGCCCCGACCTGGCTCGCGAGGAAGACGCGGGCCGCCGCTCACCACTCGGTCCCATCCTCATCGCCTTCATGGCCGGCGTCATCGCTTGCTCGGCGATCGGAAATGTCTGGAGCCATGTGGAGCAACAGCGCAAAGATGCTGCCAAGGTCGAGATGTCTGTCGAGCAATCGCTCAGCCGCACGCGTTCGGTGCATGTGTCGGTCGAGGTCAAGGACGGCGCGACGTGGGACACCGCCCGCGGCGACAGCCAGATGCTCATCCACATCGTGGGCCGCACACTCAGGGGGCAGGCGATTGACGAGTATCAATATGTCAACTCCGCTGGCGACGGCATCGAACTCAAGCCCGGCGACTACGAGCTCACGGTTGACGAGCCGCCCGTCGCCACCGATGGCACGCGCTTCCGCGCCTCAAAGCGCATGGTTCCCGTGAGCTTTAACTCGCAGGCGCCCGATACGGTCGACAGCACGTCGCAGGGCGGATTCGACCTTTACGCAATCGCTCAATAACTGCGCCTGCCGCTTCTCCTTGCCGCCAAGAGTGGCACAATAGCCCTCGACACTATTGTTTACTTTTGGAGGAAGTAGCATGTCCACCGTCACCACCATCAAGCGCGGCGGCCTCACCGCGGCCATCGATTCCATGGGCGCCCAGCTCACGAGTCTTGCCCTTAACGGCAACGAGTATCTGTGGCAGGGCGACCCGGCCTTTTGGGGCAAGCACGCGCCCATTCTGTTCCCCATTGTGGGCTCACTGCGCAACAACACGGCGACGTCTGCGGCCGGCACCTGCGAGATGTCGCGCCACGGACTCGCGCGCATCGTCGAACACAAGCTGGTCGAGGTCTCCGAGGACGGCTCGTCCGTCACCTACGAGATCACCGATACGCCCGAGTCGCTCAAGGCTTTCCCCTTCCACTTTAAGCTCAACATGACCTATGTCCTGACTGGCGACGCCACGCTCACGCAGACCTTTGCCGTCACCAACACCGGCGACGTGGACCTGCCGTTCTCGGTGGGCGGCCACCCTGCATTTAACGTGCCCGCCCCCGGTGCCGAGGACGAGACGTTCGAGGACTACGAGCTGGCATTTACCGAGGCTTGGACCAACGAGGCTCCCATCATCACGCCCGATGGTCTTATGACGTTCGAGGGCAGCTACAAGGCTCCCGATAACTCGGACGTGCTGCCCATCACGCACCGCAGCTTCGATAACGATGCCATCATGTTCACCGATACCCCGGGCTCCACGCTCACGCTGCGCGGTCGCAAGTCGGGCCATGGCGTCAAGATCGACTTTGAGGGCTTTAAGTACATCGGCGTGTGGTCTGCCGCCAACGACGCCCCGTTTGTGGCGCTCGAGCCCTGGACCGGTCACACCACCATGGACACCGAGGACGACGTCTTTGAGCACAAGGCCAATACCATTACGCTGGCGCCGGGTGCCACCGATAAACGTAGCTTTAGCGTCACTTTGCTCTAGAGGTTCCGCCGTTCTGACGAACGGCGGGCCGGTCGACGCTGCGCCCTTAGGTTCCGCCGTTCTGACGAACGGCGGGCCGGTCGACGCTGCGCGACACCCAGAGCGACAATTTGTCATTCAAAAGGCACGGCATGACCAGAAGGTCTATGCCGTGCCTTTTTCATGCCAACTTGTTCGCTCTGGGTGGCGCTCGCTGGCATTGTCAAAACATCGACGTCGCCGTTTCCGTCAAGGGTTTGGTGCATGGGGGACAGGTTGCTTTGCGCCAATCGCCCTCGTGTGTCTATTAATTTTTCGCGCACATGCCGCGCTGCTGGTTGCGGGCGTATATCCTGTCTTATTGTCAGTAAAGCAAAATAGGGAAGGAACTAGATGCAATCTCGACAACAGCGCGACGCGCATCCGCAGCTGGTGTGCAGCCGTCGCATCTTTTTGGGTAGCGCTCTCGCTGCGAGCGCTTCCGTCGTCGCCGGCGCGCTTGCCGGCTGTCAGCGCCCGTCCACGCTCAAGGTGGTTCAGCCCACGACGGGCGGCGGTCGCGACGACCTGTCCGATTCCGTGATCGGCAAGGATAAGATCCGCATTGGCATGGAGGCGGCCTACGCCCCGTACAACTGGCAGGTTTCCGAAGCCAGTGAGTACACCATCCCCATCGACAACGTGCAGGGCGCCTATGCCGATGGCTACGACGTGCAGATCGCCAAGATCGTCTGCAAGGCCCTCGGTGGCGAGCCCGTTGCCGTCAAGCAGAGCTTCTCGGGCCTTATCGATTCGCTCAACAACGGCCAGATCGACCTCATCATCGCCGGTATGAGCGCCACGCCCGAGCGCGAGGAGTCGGTCGGCTTCTCCGACCCGTACTTCATTGGCTACTTTGGCCTGTTCGTAAAAGAGGGTTCCCCCTACCAAAACGCCACCAAGCTTAGCGACTTTAGCGGTGCCACGGTGCTCGGCCAAAAGGACACCATGCTCGACACCGTCATCGACGAGATCCCGGGCGTTGTGCACAAGAACCCGGTCGATTCGGTTCCCACGGTGTTCTCGAACCTGCTGCAGGGCACGTGCGATGCCGTGACCTACAACACCGAGAACGAGAAGGGCTATATGGCCCAAAATCCCGGTATCGTCCCCATCCATTTTGCCGAGGGCGAGGGCTTTAAGCAGGAGGTCGCGGCAAACGTCGGCTGCCGCAAGGGCTCGGACAAGCTGCTTAAACTCATCGACAAGACACTCAAGGGCATTAGCCAAGAGGAACGCGACCAAATGTGGGACGCGTGCCTCGACCGTCAGCCGGCATAGGGAGGCAGCATGAAAACCATCAATCGTCTGGCCTCCTTTATCAAGGCCGACCACCGTTACGTGTACCTGGGCACGAGCGTTATCGCGGCGCTCGGCCTGGCGTTTAGTCAGCGCAACCCCACGCCGCTGAGCTTCTTGGCGCCTACGGGCGTGTTCCAAGACTGCCTCTGGGCAATCCTTTGGGCCTGGCTCGTCGTGTCGGCGGCGGCGCTGGTCGCCAAGCTCATGCACTGGAACGACTATCGCGAGGCGTCGCCGTTCGCATCCGAGCGCTTCCGTCGTGGCGCACGCTTAGGCAGCTACGTCGTGGTCGCCATCGCGGCGATCTTCTTTATCGACCGCTGCGTCATGTCATTTATCGACCTGGTGCAGGTGAGCGTTGTCTCGGATTCCAACCCCAGCGACTTTTTGTCGAGCCTGGTCTACATGACCTACAAGAGCGGCGACTTCTTTATCCGCGGCATCGAGATCACCATCGCACTTGCGACCTTCGGTACCGTCATCGCCTTTTTCCTGGCGCTGCTCTTTGTGTTCCTGCGTATTCAGACGTTCGACCGCGTGGATAACGATCTGGTGCGCTTCTTTAAGAGCATCGGCCGCGGCTTTGCGACCGTCTACTCTACCATCGTGCGCGGCACGCCCATGATGGTCCAGGGCCTGCTCATCTATTACGCGGGCTTCACCGTTTTGCGCGGCATGGGCTTCGAGACCGCCCAGGCCAACCAGATTTGGAGTACCTTCACCGCCGGTCTCGTCACCATCTCGCTCAACTCCACCGCCTACATGATGGAGGTCCTGCGCGGCGGCATCGAGTCCATCGATCCCGGCCAGGCCGAGGCGGCGCGCTCGCTGGGTCTGTCGCAGTGGCAGGCCATGCGCAAGGTCGTGTTCCCCCAGGGTATTAAAAACGCGATCCCCGCACTCACCAACGAGCTCATCATCAACATCAAGGATTCGTCGGTGCTTTCGGTCATCGGCGTGTTCGACCTCATGTACGCCACCACCACCGTCGCCGGCGTGTACTACCGCCAGATGGAGGTCTACTGCGTGGCGCTCGTGGTCTACCTGATCCTGACGCTCGTGGCGAGCCGCCTGCTCGAGGCCTTTGGCAAAAAGCTTGGCGCCGAGGCCCCGGCAACGCTGCCCAGCTCCAACTAGGCTCAAGACGAGGAGAATCATCATGGCAGATATCGCCACTACCGGCACCGCGGCCGCCGCACAGACCAATGAGCCGCTTATCCGCGTCGAGGGCCTGCGCAAGAGCTTTGGCTCGCTCGAGGTGCTTAAGGGCATCGACCTGTCCGTTAACCCCGGCGAGGTCGTTACCATTATCGGCGCCTCGGGCTCGGGCAAGTCGACCTTCCTGCGCTGCCTCAACCTGCTCGAGACTCCGGACGCGGGCCATATCTGGTTTCACGGCCAGGACCTTACGGCCGAGCGCTGCAACATTAACAAGCTGCGTGAGGACATCGGCATGGTGTTCCAGGGCTTTAACCTGTTCAACAACATGGATGTGCTCGACAACTGCACGCTCGCGCCCGTCACGCTCAAAAAGATGAGCAAGGCCGAGGCCGAGAAGGTCGCGATGGAGCATCTGACGAGCGTGGGGCTCGAAAAGTTCGCGCACGCCGCCGTGGGCCGCCTATCCGGTGGCCAAAAGCAGCGCGTGGCCATCGCGCGCGCCCTGTGCATGAATCCGCAGATCATGCTGTTCGACGAGCCGACCTCCGCACTCGACCCCGAGATCGTGGGAGAGGTGCTCGAGGTCATGCGCAAGCTTGCGGCCGACGGCATGACCATGGTCGTCGTCACGCACGAGATGGCCTTTGCCCGTACGGTGTCCGACCGCGTGGTCTTTATGGATAAGGGCGTGGTCCTCGAGGACGCCGCGCCGGCCGAGCTCTTCGGCAACCCCAAGCACCAGCGCACCCGCGAGTTCCTCTCGCGTTATCTCGAGGACAAATAACCGACCGCAAACGCTTATGTGGCAGGGCCGCTCCGGTGGGCGGCCCTCGTCATCACAATCGAAAGGATGTCATGGCCGAGGTTTGGCGCTTCTTTGCGCATGAGGACGATTTTGCCGATATAGACGAGGCAGGCGCGTGCGAGCGCTTGGGCCGTGTGCTGTCGTTTCCGACTATCTCGAGCATGGATGCCGAGGCGGTGGACTGGCGGCCCTTCGACGACCTGCGCGCCTATATGCAGCAGGCCTGGCCGCATGTATTTGCGGCGGGCGAGGTCGAGCTTATCGACCATTCGTTGCTGGTGACGCTTTCCGGCTCCGACCCCGCACTCAAACCCGTTATGCTCATGGGTCACATGGATGTGGTTCCCGTGGTGCCGGGTACCGAGGCCGACTGGACGCACGCCCCCTTTAGTGGGCACGTGGACGACACCTACATCTGGGGCCGCGGCGCGATCGACATGAAGGACCAGGTCGCAGGCATTCTCGAGGCTGTCGAGTATGCGCTGGCGCACGGTTGGCAGCACGAGCGCACGCTGTTCCTGGCCTTTGGCCAGGACGAGGAGACGACGCAGTACGGCGCAGGCGCCATCGGCCGCGTGCTCGAGGAGCGCGGCATTGAGCTTGAGTACCTGATCGACGAGGGCGACTACCGCATCGTTCCGGCTGCCGAGTACAGCGCGGGCGAGGGTTGGCTCATGCACGCCGACCTCGCGGAGAAGGGCTATGCCGACATTGTGCTCAAGACAAAGAGTGTGGGTGGACATTCTTCCAACCCCTACGGCGGCACGTCGCTTGAGGTGCTCAGCCGTGCCATCACCGCAATCTGCGATATCGAGTGGCCGACGCGCGTGACCGATTTGCTTGCCGCCCAGCTCGTCGAGCTGGGGCTCTACACGGCGGATGAAATTGCCGCCAACGGGGGCGCCATTGTCCGCGATTGCCTCGCCAGCAAGAAGCTCTATCCGCTGGTGACGACCACCTGCGCACCCACGCAGATCGAGGGTGGCAGCACCGGCGCCAACGTAATGCCGCAGGATATGTGGGCCAACATCAACTTCCGTATGCTCGAGGGCACGAGCGTGGCCGACGTTGTGGCGCGCTGCCGTGAGGCGGTTGCCGGGGCGGACCTTGCCGGTCGTGTCGAAGTGGAGCTAGGCCCCGGCAGCTCCGAACCCTCGCCGTCCCCGCGCATCGGTGGCCCCGGCCTCGAGGCGGTTCGCTCCATCGCCGCCCGCTATTTCCGTGATCCAAAGGGGACGGAGGAAAATGGATCATTCGAGCCAGTGGCAATTGTGCCCTCGACCGTGATCGGTGCGACCGACGCTGCCAACTACCAGCACATTTGCCCTGAGTGCATTCGTTTCTCGGCCTTTGTGGTTGATGACGACGAGTGTGATCGCGGCGTCCACGGCACCAACGAGCGCATCACCCGCCGCGCCTACCTCCAGGGCATCCGCTTCCTCGTCGCTCTGCTTCAGACGCTCTAGAATGTGACAAAGCGACAGTCCCTTTGCTAGTCGTTGGGGACGTTCTTAAACGACTAGTCGTTAAGGAACGTCCCCAACGACTACGTCCAATCATTCCGTGCGGGTTATATGCAGGTTTGCCTGCGCACGCTATCATGTATGGGTTAGACCGCAACTATGTACCCCATACGCGAAGGGATGCGCATGTATCTGAAGATCGACATGTTCTAGCCGGGCTTACCCCCGCAGTGGCGCCGCGCGCCCCATCAACTCTGCCGATTTTCACCTTCACGCATATAAAGGAGTCCCGCCATGCGCGACAAGCTCGAAAAGATCATCAAGGCCTACGAGGAGCTCGAGAAGAAGCTCTCCGACCCGGCCGTCGCCTCCGATATCAAGGAGTTCACGCGTCTCAACAAGGAGTACGCACACCAGTCCGACCTCATCGCCGCCTCGCGTGAGTACATCGGCGCGCTCGACGACATCGAGGCCGCCAAGGAAATGCTCCACGATACCACCGATGCCGATGAGAAGGAGATGCTCCAGATGGACATCTCCGAAAACGAGGCCAAGCTTCCCCAGCTCGAGGAAGACATCAAGTACATGCTCATCCCGAGCGACCCCAACGACGACAAGAACACCATCGTCGAGATTCGCTCCGCCGCCGGTGGCGACGAGGCGGCCATCTTTGCCGGCGATCTGTACAAGATGTACCAGCGCTTCTGCGAGTCGCGCGGCTGGAAGACCACCGTGCTCGACTCCAGCCCCAGCGAGGCCGGCGGCTTTAAGTCCATCGAGTTCAAGGTCGAGGGCGACCGCGTCTACTCCGTCATGAAGTACGAGTCCGGCGTGCATCGCGTCCAGCGCGTCCCCAAGACCGAGTCCCAGGGTCGCATCCAGACCTCCACGGCAACCGTCGCCGTGCTTCCCGAGGCCGAGGAGATTGACGTTCAGATCAACCAGTCCGACCTGCGCATCGATACCTACTGTGCCTCCGGCCCTGGCGGTCAGTGCGTTAACACCACCTACTCCGCCGTGCGCATCACCCATCTGCCCACCAATACCGTGGTGCAGTCGCAGGAGCAGCGTTCCCAGATCCAGAACCGCGAGGTCTGCATGCAGATGCTGCGTGCCCGTCTGTACGAGATGGAGCTCGAGAAACAGCAGGCCGAGCTCGGCGCCGAGCGCCAGAGCCAGATCGGTCACGGCAACCGTTCCGAGAAGATTCGTACTTACAACCAGCCTCAGGACCGCGTGACTGACCACCGTATCGGTTTCAACTCCACCTACGACGGCGTCCTTCTGGGCGATCAACTCGGTACCGTCATCGAGGCACTTGCCGCCGCCGAGCGAGCCGAGAAGCTGGCACAGGCGGTTTAGGTTACGGCGTTTTACCAAACGCCGTAACTGCTCGACGCTGCAAACGCCCCTAAGCGGCAATCTGACGTTCAATCGTCGGTCGCGTACCAAAGTACGCTTCCCTCCTCTTTCACGTCACCTTGCTCGCTTAGGGGCGTTTTCGCTGATTTATGCTCAACCTGCGGCGTCTTAGAGGTAGTCATTGGGGACGTACTTAAATGACTAGTCAACTTGTTCGCCCTGGGCGGCGCTCGCTGTTCGTCCTCTGCCCGCGGCGTTGCCTTGCTCCGGATGCGGTAGTCATTGGGGACGTTCTTAAATGACTAGGGTGGGCACATTGCTTTGAGATGTTGTTCGATCGGCTTTGATGGCCGTTAAACTGTCTACCTGCTTAAAGCAATTAACGGTGTGCATCTGCTATTGGAAATATTGCTCGAAAAATCGTTCAAGAAGTCGCGGGGCGATTTTTGATGCGTCGCGCGTCAAGTGATTTGGCAAGTTCTTGGTTAGATATTGGTCAGGTTAGGGGCAACCTTGCCAAAAGCTTGACGGATGCAGATTTAGACGTCGACGAATGAACACTCTAGGCAGGCTCCAAGCAAAATTCTGGGCTGATTCTCGATAATCGCTTCCAATCGCCCCTTGCCGCGTGCCACCCTCGCGTACAATCTGCTCCGACATTCGCGCGCCGCCCGGCGCTTAAGAGGGGAGGACCCCATGGCAAACGAGATCTGGACCATCAAGCGTTGTCTCGAGTGGACCAAGGAGTACCTGGCCGAGCGCGGTGAGGAGCATCCCCGTCTTTCTGCCGAGTGGCTGCTGTGCGCAGCAACGGGCCTGGCGCGTATCGACTTGTATATGCGCATGGACGAGACGCTCGACGCAGCGCAGCTCGAGACCATGCACGCGGCGGTCGTCCGTCGCGCAAAGGGCGAGCCGCTGCAGTACATCACCGGTAGCACGCAGTTTCGCATGATCGACGTCGCGTGCGCCCCCGGCGTGCTCATCCCGCGCCCCGAGACCGAGATGCTCGTCGAAGAAGTCCTGAACTATCTGGATGCCGAGGTACTGAGCCCCGAGGCCGCCGCCCGCCAGCGCGTGGAGCTGCCTTGGAACGATGAGGTCGAGCAGGCTCGCAAAGCCGAGGCGGCGCTGGCCGACGAACGCGCGACCGCCGAGCGCCGTGCCGCCAACCTGACGGCGGCCGATGAGGCGGCGCTAGGCAGCGACGTACTGGGCAGCCGTGCCTATGCCGAGGAACTGGCCGACCGCGAGGCCGAGGAAGCCGCCGCGCAGGCAGCAGAAGCCGAAGCCGCGGAAGCCGCCGAGCCCGAGCTCGACGAATACGGCATCGCCATTGAGGGCAACGACCAACAGACGACTCTCGTGCAAGATGCCGCCGAGGCCAACGTACCTGCTCCAGCCGGGCCCCGCACTGCCCGCGTTCTCGAGGTCGGCTGCGGCACGGGCTGCATCTCGCTCTCGCTTGCCTGGGAGCGTCGCGGCCACGTTACCTGCACCGCTACCGATATCGAGCCGCGCGCCATCGACCTTGCTACCAAAAACCGCGATGCGCTTGGCCTCACGTCCGACGAGGTCGCCTTCAGCCTCACGAACCTGGTGAGTTCCATTCCCCGCGAAGAGTGGGGCACCTTTGACGTACTCGTCTCCAACCCGCCCTACATCCCCACCGATGTCATGCGCTCACTGCCGCACGAGGTCAAGGACTTTGAGCCCGACCTGGCGCTCGAGGGCGGCGCCGACGGCCTCGATATCTTCCGCCGTCTGCTCAACGCGGCGCCCTACATGCTGCGCGCCGGCGGCCTGTTTGCCTGCGAGCTCTACGAGGGCGCGCTCGACGCTGCGGCCGAGCTCTGTCGTCAAGCGGGTCTGTCGGACGTGCGCATCGTCCACGACCTCACCGATCGCCCCCGCATCGTTCGAGCCATCGTCACCGAGCCCAAGCAGCGTATTTAAGCTGAACTAATAGACATTTGCTCAAGTTTGCTCTTGCAATATACCGTAAAACTTCTACTATAGAAGGAGAAAGGTATGTCAAATCAGCTGCATCGGTACCGTATCGTGCTTGATTACATTGAACCTTGGCTTGATGAGCAGGATGAAGCTACGCTGAAGCAGATTTATGCAGACCTTTTGGTGCTCGAGAAGGAAGGTCCCAGCCTTGGTCGTCCACTGGTTGACCGTGTCAAGGGCTCGAAGCTTCATCATTTAAAGGAGCTGAGAGTGACTTCATGTGGTGGGCAGGTGATCCGCATCCTCTTCGCCTTTGACCCCAAGCGCCAGGCGGTATTGCTATTGGCGGGTGATAAGTCGCGAGCGGGATCGTCAAGGGCAAAATGGAACGGCTGGTATGCGATCAACATTCCAAAGGCCGAGCAAATATACCGTCGCCACGTAAGGAGGCTCGATCGAGATGGAATTGCATGAGTATATGGAATCTCGCGGGATAACACGCGACTCCATTACCGCCGAGCAGGAGAGGACTCGCGATCGTATCGAAGCCTATAAGCTTGCTCAGATTCGCAGGCTAAAAGATCTAACACAGGTGTCGGTCGCCCAATCGATGGGCGTTTCTCAAAAACGCGTATCCGAGCTCGAGCGTGGGGAATTGGGTTCGATGAGGCTTGACACGCTGAGCAGGTACGCAGAGAGCCTCGGCGGAAAACTGGTTGCAAGCATCGAGTTTCCCGATCGTACCGTTACGCTTGCGCGCTAAAAATCTTCAATTAACCCCCTCACTTTCACCGACTACTAGAGCCGCTCACCAAACCAACATGCGCTCTGGGCAAATAGATTGAACGTTTCGTGCGAGAATGCCCCACAGTAAACAAACTTGCACCAGAGCGTAAGGGGCTGGCATACACATGCAGACGGTCTATCGGGTATACGAGGGAGCGCGCGAGCCGCATCGGCTTGCAGTCGAGCGCACGGCCGAGCTACTCGGTCGCGGCGGCCTGGCGCTTATTCCAACCGAGACGGTCTACGGTGTCGCCGTGGCGGTCAACGCCTTCTCGGACGCCGTGCCCCAAGATACAAGCGAATTCCCATCGTGGCCGCGCGATCCGCAGGCCACCGTCAACGGCGCCGCGGTCCCTGCACTCGGTACCGGCTATCGCCGTATCTTTACCCTCAAGCAGCGCGAGCTCACCCAAACGGTTGCCTGGCTGGTCGATGATGCCGAGGCGCTCGATCGCTATGGCGTGGATATCCCTAATGAGGCCCGCGTGCTCGCCCGACGATGCTGGCCGGGCGCCCTGACTATCGTGGTCAAGGCGGCCCCCTGCGTGCCGACCTTTATGCGCGCCGCCGACGACACGGTGGCACTTCGCGCTTCGGCCTCGCCCGTGGTGCAAGCGCTCATCCGCGCCTGCGGCAGCCCTCTTGCCTGCACTAGCGCCAACACGCATGGCGCGCCCGCGCCGGCAAGTTTTGTCACGGTGGAGGAGCGCATCCTGGAGGGGGTCGATGCGGCCGTCGACGCCGGTGAGACCCTGTGTCGCGACGCCTCAACCATCGTGTCGTTTCAGCACGGCGAGCTCCAGATCCTGCGCCAAGGCGCGCTTCCCGCATCAGAGATCGAACGGGTCCTGTCCGACCCGATGCAATAGAAAGGTGTAAGCGATGTCGTTGAATCTAGGTAGCCTGGGTATGGAAGACGCCTCGTTTAGCTTTGGCGGTTCCTACATCATGGCGCTCGACTGCGGCACCACCTCGGTACTCGCGACCATCGTCGACGAGTACGGCTGCATCGTCGCCCAGGCGCGTCGTAGCGTCAAAACCAGCTTCCCGCGCCCCGGCTGGGTGGAACAGGATCCCACGGAGGTGCTTGCCAGCCAGATCGGCGTGATGATGGAGGTCCAGTTTAAGAGCGGCATCCATTCTGACCGCATTGCCGCCATCGGTATCTCCAACCAGCGCGAGACCACGGTGGTGTGGGACCGCATAAGCGGCCAGCCCATCTATAACGCCATCGTGTGGCAATGCCGTCGCACCGCACCTCTGATCGACGAGCTGGTTGAGCAGGGCGCAGAAGAGCTGGTGCGCTCCCGCACGGGGCTTACGCTCGACCCGTATTTCTCGGCCTCCAAGGTGCAGTGGATTCTCGATAACGTCGACGGTGCGCGTGAGAGCGCGGCGGCGGGCGACCTCATGTTCGGCACCATCGACACTTGGCTCATCTACAACCTCACCGGCGGTCAGGTCTTTGCCACCGACTACACCAATGCCAGCCGCACCGCGCTCTTTAATATCCATGCGCTCGATTGGGACGACGATCTGCTGGCGCTTTTCGACGTCCCGCGCTCCATGATGCCCGAGGTTCGTTGGAGCTCGGGCGACTACGGCCGCGTCGCGAGCGACATCATGACCAACATGCCACCCATCATGGGCGTGGCGGGCGACCAGCAGGCGTCGCTGTTCGGCCACTGCTGCTTCCATCCCGGCCAGACCAAAAACACCTATGGCACGGGTTGCTTTATGCTCATGAACACCGGCGACGAGATCGTCGAATCCAAGAACGGTCTGGTCTCCACGATCGGTATCGCCGCGGACGGCAAGATCAGCTATGCGCTCGAGGGCTCTATCTTTGCCGCCGGCTCAACCATGAATTGGCTGCGCAACAACATGGGCATCATCTCGAGCGTGAGCGAGTCCGCGCAACTCGCCGTTTCGATCAACGACAACGAGGGCTGCTACTTCGTCCCCGCCTTCGCAGGCCTGGGCGCTCCCTGGTGGGACCCGCATGCTCGTGGTATCGTGTGCGGCCTGACCGGCGCCTCGAGTCGCGCGACCATTGTGCGTGCGGCCTGCGAGTCCATGGCCTACCAGAGTTATGACGTGCTACGCGCCATGGAGCAGGACGTGGGACTTTCGATTGAGCGCCTGTCCGTCGATGGCGGTGCCTCGCGCAACGAGTTCATCATGCAATTCCAGGCCGATCTGCTGGATATCCCCGTGCTGCAGTGCGAGACGGTGGAGACCACGGCGATTGGCGCCGCGTACTTGGCGGGCCTTGCTGTCGGCTATTGGGAGGATTTGGAGGAGCTGGAGCAAAACGCTCAGATCGTCAAAGTCTTCCATCCTCACATGTCCGCCGAGCGCCGTGAGAGCAACCTCGCTGGTTGGCGTGATGCCGTCAAGCGTTCGCTCAACACCGCTCAGTAGGGTTGCGACGAGCTGCTCGATACAACAAACCGTTAAACTTATGCACGGCGCGAGGCAACAATGTCGCCATGCGTCTTGCCAGCAAGGCCATCTTCCGGCCGCAATGAAAGGGGCATCAACCCATGACCGTCACCTACGATACGTCCCGTGTGACCCTTGTCGACCACCCACTCGTCCAGCACAAGCTGTCGATCTTGCGCGACAAGAGCACTGGCACCAACCAGTTCCGCCAGCTCGTGCGCGAGCTTGCGCTCTTTGACGGCTACGAGGCCATGCGCGACCTGCCCATGGAAGATGTCGAGGTCGAGACCCCCATCACCACCGCAACGTTTAAGCAGCTCGCCGGCAAAAAGCTCGCCATCGTTCCCATCCTGCGTGCGGGCCTCGGCATGGTCGACGGTATCCTCGACTTGGTACCCTCGGCTCGCGTGGGCCACATTGGAATGGAGCGCGACGAGGTTACTCACGAGCCGCATGAGTATTACTGCAAGATGCCCAAGGATATCGATCAGCGCATCTGCCTGGTTGTCGACCCCATGCTCGCCACGGGCGGTTCGGCCGAGATGGCCATCAGCTACCTGCGCGAGCGCGGTGTCAAGGATATCCGCATGCTGTGCATCGTCGCCGCGCCCGAGGGCCTCAAGTCGCTGACCGAAAAGGACCCTGACGTACATATTTATACGTGCGCCATCGACGACCATCTCAACGAGGCCGCCTACATCGTTCCCGGCCTGGGCGACGCCGGCGACCGCATTTACGGCACGCTGTAATCTCTGGGCCATACCGGCTAACGTCAAAAATACGAAGAAATGGTGCGCGCGGGCGAGCAAAAGACGTCCGCGCGCACTCCTGTTAACGGACGTTTTGCGCTGAGGGGTTCGAAAAAACGTATTACCGTACCCGCGGCATAAAGAAGGCCTTAAGAAAACGTACAGGTGCGTATTAACCGTTTGTTTTTACGGTTGTACTTTAGCGATTGGCTCGTACAATAGTCACCAATGTTTGGCGGGAACTGTTCTGTGAGGCGTTGAAAAGGAAAGTGAGGACGCCAGTGTTTCAGATAGCCGATCTGCTCGCTATCGTTGCAGGTGCCATCGCGGGCGCAATTGCCTTCCTTCCCTTTGTCTTTACGCTCAAGCCGGTTCTTGACGATAAGCAGAATGCGGACATGCTCAAGGGTATGGTGAGTCTGGCGGTCTCGGCAGTCGCCCTGCTCGTCTTTACCTTGGTTGTGTTTGCGTTGTTCGGAGAGGCATTTCGCATGTTCCTCCTGGGCGAGGCGATCGGTTTCGTGGCTTTTATGGCCGCCTGCACGGTTCGCGTCGCTAAGGCGCTGCGGGATCCTCATGAGGTCGAAAGGTAAGTCGTGGAAATTTTTGAAAAGCTGCCTGATGAGATTAATCATCTGGTCAGCGAGTTCAGCTCCACCCCTGTCGTGGGCGATTTGAGCTGCGGCATCACGCAGTACTCGTTTTGGCTGATCGTCTCCACGATCGTGCTCCTGATCGTCCTGGCCGTGTTCAAGAAGAAGCAGACCCTGGCTCCCAAGGGCTTCTTCGTCAACGGTTTCGAGTACATCATCGAGTACGTCGAGAACGATATCGGCAAGGGCGTCGTGGGTGAGAACTGGAAGAAGCACTTCCCGTTCCTGTGCTCGCTTTTCCTGTTCATCCTGATCAATAACATGATCGGCCTGATCCCGGGAATGAAGCCCGGCACCGGCGCAATCGGCTCCACCGCCGCGCTCGCCATCTTCGCCTTCGTGTACTTCATCTACTACGGATGCAAGGCTCACGGCGTGATCGGCTACATCAAGAGCCTCGCCCCGCAGGGCGTGAGCTTCCCGATGAACGTGCTTGTGTGGGTCGTCGAGCTTTTCTCTACCTTCCTGCGCCTCATCACGCTCGCCGTCCGTCTGTTCTGCAACATGTTCGCAGGACACGTGGTCATGGGCTCGTTCGCCATCATGGCGAGCATGTTCATGCAGCCGCTGCTTCAGCAGGTTTCCGCGGCCCACGCCGTCGGCGCCCTGCCTTCGTTGGCCTGGCTTGCCATCCTCATCCTAATCTATGCGATTGAGCTCGTGGTCGGCGCCATCCAGGCTTACGTCTTCACGGTCCTTACCGCCGTGTATGTCTCCGAGGCAGAGGAGGTCGCGGAGGAGGAGTAGTAGTCTTCCGTTCGCGCCTTAAAGGTAAGGCAATTCGTTAAACCGCCGGTGCCCGTACCCATGGAGCCCGGCAGTTATAAAAAGGTTATCCTGCGTGAAATAAGACACGCACGACAAAGGAGGAATCGTGGGAGTTATCGGTTACGGTCTCGGTGTTATCGGCGCTGGTCTTGCTATCGGCCTGTCTGCTCTGGGTGCTACGGGTGCTATGGCCCGTCAGCCTGAGGTCCAGGGCCGCGTGTTCACCGTCTTCATCATGGGCTCCGCCTTCGGCGAGGCTCTGGCTCTGATCGGCTTCGTTGTCGCGCTGATCGTTAAATAGCACGGAGCGTCAAGTATGAATCTTTCATCCCAGAAGAGCGCGATCGCACTCTCCGCGTCCGCGGCCGCGCTGCTCATGCCGGTTTCCGCGTTCGCCGAGGACGGCGCTGCCGGTGCGGACATCCTCATCCCTAAGATGGCGGAGTTCATCCCGGCGCTTATCGCCTTCCTGATCATCTGGATCGTGCTGGCCAAGGTCGCCCTGCCGGGCATCATGAAAACCATGGAGGAGCGCGGCAAGAAGATCGAGGAGAGCCTCGACGAGGCCGAGAAGACCAAGCAGGAGGCTATCGCCAAGCGCGCTGAGTCCGACTCGATCGTCACCGACGCCCGTCGTCAGGCTGCCGACATCGTTCTCGAGGCCCGTAAGGACGCCGAGTCCGAGCGCGCCCGTATCATCGAGGCTGCTCACAAGGAGGCCGAGGAGATCATCGCCAAGGCCCACACGACCGTCGAGGACGAGCGCAAGTCCATCTACGCCGGTGCCGCGAGCTCCATCGCCGACCTGTCCGTTGCTGTCGCCACCAAGATCGTGGGCGAGGCACTCGAGGACGAGGGCGAGCAGAAGAAGCTCATCGAGCGCTACATCCAGGAAGCAGGTAGCCTGAATGCCGACTAGCCGCTATCAGGACAAGGTGCTCGAGACTTACGCGCGCTCCCTTTTGGAAGCCGCCAAGGCCGAGAACCATGTGTTCGAGGACCTCGAGATGATCGAGCGCCTGGCTAGCGCCAGCCCCGAGATCATCGCCGTGCTCGACACCATGTCCAAGCGCGACCAGCTCGACCTTCTTCCCAAGGTGGCAGCTGCCTTTAAGTATGTTGCCGAGGAAGACGAGGATGTAGTGGGCGTGACCGTCACCACGGCGATCCCGCTCGACGACGAGCTGCGTCAAACCATCACTAAGAAATGCGAGCAGGACTTCGGCCGCAAGGTATTCCTTATCGAGCAGGTCGACCCGTCTATCGTGGGCGGCCTGGTGCTCGAGGCCCGCGGCGAGCGTCGTGACATCTCCGTCAAGACGCAGCTGCGCATCGCGCAGGAGACCCTCGCAAACTCTGCTAATTCGTACGGAGGTGAAGCCTAATGTCCGAAACCCTCAATGCCCAGGATATCGCCAAGAAACTGCAGGAGCAGCTCACGAGCCTCTCCGCGACGGTCGATACGCATGAGGTTTCAACGGTCGACGAGGTAGGCGACGGCATCGCGCGCGTCTCCGGCCTCAAGAGCGCCATGGCAGGCGAGCTTCTGGAGTTCAAGAGCTCCGATACCGGTGAGACCGTCTTCGGCCTTGCTCAGAACCTTGACCGTGACGAGGTCGGCGCCGTTCTGTTCGGTGCCGTCGACTCCATCAAGGAAGGCGACGAGTGCCGCACCACTGGCCGCATTATGGATATCCCCGTGAGCCGCGCCATGCTCGGCCGCGTCGTCAATCCGCTCGGCCAGCCTATCGACGGCCTGGGTGACATCGTCGCCACGCATCGTCGCCCCATCGAGTTCAAGGCCCCCGGTGTCATCGACCGTACCCCGGTGTGCGAGCCGGTTCAGACCGGCCTGTTGGCCATCGACTCCATGGTGCCTATCGGCCGTGGTCAGCGTGAGCTCATCATCGGCGACCGTAAGACCGGTAAGACCGCCATCGCCATCGACGCTATCCTCAATCAGCGTGGCAAGGGCATGGTCTGCATCTATGTCGCCATCGGCCAGAAGGCCTCCACGGTTGCCAACATCCGCGAGACCCTTGCTCAGCACGGTGCGCTCGACTACACCATCATCGTTTCGGCCACCGCTGCCGATTCCGCCCCTATGCAGTACATCGCGCCTATGGCCGGTGCCGCTATCGGCGAGTTCTTTATGTACAACGGCGAGGACGGCAAGCCTGCCAGCGAGACCAACCCCGGCGGTCACGTGCTCGTCATCTACGACGACCTGTCCAAGCAGGCCGTGGCCTACCGTCAGATGTCGCTGACGCTGCATCGTCCGCCCGGACGCGAGGCCTATCCTGGCGACATCTTCTACCTGCACTCTCGTCTGCTCGAGCGTGCCGTCAAGATGTCCAAGAAGAACGGTTACGGCTCCATGACGGCTCTGCCGATCATCGAGACCCAGGACGGCGACG
Source organism: Collinsella sp. (assembly GCA_036304385.1). GTDB lineage: Bacteria > Actinomycetota > Coriobacteriia > Coriobacteriales > Coriobacteriaceae > Collinsella. Next base: position 57,583 of record JAXIYS010000048.1, read on the forward strand.
TCTCGGCCTACATTCCGACCAACGTTATTTCCATTACCGATGGTCAGATCTACCTGCAGTCCGAGCTCTTCTTCCAGGGTCAGCGCCCGGCAGTCGACGTGGGTATCTCCGTGTCCCGCGTCGGTGGCGATGCACAGACCAAGGCCATGAAGCAGGTCGCCGGCAACCTCCGTCTGGACCTTGCTTCGTACCAGGAGCTCGCCGGCTTTACGCAGTTCGGCTCCGACCTCGACGAGGCCACGCAAAAGCAGCTTACCCACGGCGCTCGCATGACCGAGCTCCTGAAGCAGCCGCGTTATAAACCGTTTGAGGTTGGCGAGCAGATCGTTACGCTGTTTGCCGGCAACGAGGGCTTCCTGGATGACCTGGAGATCGCCGACGTGCTGCCTTTCCGTGCCGAGCTTATCGAGTATATGGACAATGGCTTTGGCTCGCTGCTCGACAAGGTTCGCGCCAAGAAGATCGACGACGACACCAAGGCCGAGCTCTTGCGTGTCATTGGTGACTTCAAGCAGCAGTTCATGGCCAAACACCATGCCGACACGACTGGATCAGAGGAGAACTAAGCCCTATGGCCAACCTTCGCGACATTAAGAAGCGAATCTCCTCGGTTACCACGACCAAGCAGATCACGCGCACGATGGAGATGGTCTCTACGGCCAAGATCCGTCGTGCCCTCGATCGCTCCAAGCAGGCCGAGCCCTATAAGGAGGCGCTGACCGACGTCATGCTGACGGTTGCCGGCGACGCCTCCTGCTCGGGCACCGATCCCATGCTGCAGAAGCATGAGAGCGTCAAGCATGGCCTGATTGTCGTCATTGCTTCGGACCGCGGCCTTGCCGGCGGTTTCAATACGACGGTGGAGCGCACGGCCGAAAAGCTCGCCGCTTCTTGGGCGAACGATGGCATCGAGTGCGAGATCATCGCGTGTGGGCGTAAGCCGGCCACGTATTTCCGTGACCGCGCAAATGTCATCATGCATTTTGAGGGCAATTCCTCCGAGCCCGATTTCAATCAGGCTCGCATGATCTCCTCTCATATCTGCGATGCGTATCGTGCCGGTGAGCTTGACCGTGTCGAGCTTGTCTACCACCACGCCAAGAACCGCGTGGATCAGGAGCTTCGCGTCGAGCACTTGCTGCCGCTCGATCCCGAGATGATCGCTATGGCCCACGGTCCGCGTAAGAACGAGACCGACGCCCCTAAGCGCATCTCGTCCACGTTCGAGTTCGTGCCCTCTCCCGAGCATGTTCTCGGCAAGCTTGTACCGTCTTATATCCTGACGGTCATCTACCAGGCCCTGATCGATTCGGCGGCCGCCGAGCAGGGTGCGCGCCGCAAGGCCATGCACTCCGCGACGGAAAACGCCACCGCGATCATCTCGACCCTTACCCGCACGTATAGTCGCGTGCGCCAGGCTTCGATCACGACCGAGATCAACGAGATCGTCGGCGGAGCCTCAGCATTGGAGGAACAGTAATGGCTAATAACACCGTAAAGCTTGCGGTCGAGGAAGCCACCAAGAAGACGACTGCCGGTGATGGCCGCATCGTGCGTATCATCGGCCCTGTCGTCGACGTCAAGTTTGACGGCGCGGTGCCCCCGATTTACAACGCGCTCACGGTCGAGGCCGAGACCCCGATCGGTCACCTGAGCACGATCCTCGAGGTCGAGAGCCAGCTTCCGGGCGGCGTCGTCCGCACGGTCGCCATGTCCTCGACCGACGGCCTGCAGCGTGGTCTCATCGCCACCGATACCGGTGAGCCCATGAAGATGCCCGTTGGCCCCAAGACGCTCGGCCGCATTTGGAACGTCATGGGCAAGCCTGTCGACGGTAAGCCCATGCCCGAGGTGGAGGAGTTTTATCCCATCCACCATGCAGCGCCCCGCTTCGACGAGCTCACCACCAAGACCGAGATTTTCGAAACCGGCATCAAGGCCGTTGACCTGCTTGAGCCCTACATCCGTGGCGGCAAAACGGGTCTGTTCGGCGGCGCCGGCGTCGGCAAGACCGTTCTGATTCAGGAGCTCATCAACAACCTCGCCCAGGAGCACGGCGGCACCTCGGTGTTCACCGGTGTCGGCGAGCGTACTCGTGAGGGCACCGACCTGTTCCTCGAGATGAGCGAGTCTGGCGTTATCGACAAGACCTGCTTGGTCTATGGTCAGATGAACGAGCCGCCTGGAGCACGTCTGCGCATCGGTCTGGCCGGCCTTACCACCGCTGAGTATTTCCGCGATCGCGGCCAGGACGTTCTGCTGTTCATCGACAACATCTTCCGCTTCTCCCAGGCCGGTTCCGAGGTTTCCGCACTGCTGGGTCGTATGCCGTCCGCCGTCGGTTACCAGCCTACGCTGGCTACCGAGATGGGCGACCTCCAGGAGCGCATTACCTCGACCAAGACGGGTTCCATTACCTCCGTCCAGGCTGTCTACGTCCCTGCAGACGACCTGACCGACCCGGCGCCTGCCACGACGTTTACGCACCTCGACGCCACTACGGTTCTTTCGCGTAGCATTTCGTCGCTCGGCCTGTTCCCGGCTATCGACCCGCTCGCGTCTTCCTCCGACGCTCTCGATCCCTCGATCGTCGGCGAGGAGCACTACCGTGTCGCCGTCAAGGTCCAGGAGCTCCTGCAGGAGTACTCCGACCTTCAGGACATCATCGCCATTCTGGGTATGGACGAGCTGTCCGAGGAGCAGCGCCTTACGGTCAACCGTGCCCGTAAGATCCAGCAGTTCCTCTCCCAGTCCTTCCACGTCGCCGAGAAGTTCACCGGCAACCCCGGTGTCTACGTTCGCGTCGAGGATACCGTCCGCTCCTTCGCCGAGATTGTCGACGGCAAGGCCGATGACCTGCCCGAGCAGGCATTCCGCTATGCTTCCACGATTGAGGACGTGCGCGAGCGCGCCCGCAAGATGGGGGAGAAGTAGGTTATGCGTATCCGCATCGTGTGCCCCGTGAGCTGCGCCTATGAGGGCGACGCTGCGTTTGTGTCGATTCCGTCCACGGATGGCGAGTTTGGCGTTCTGCCTGCTCACTCCAGCGAAATCTGCACAATCGACCGCGGTTACGTTCGCGTTTCCGATAAGGCCATGGGCACTGTCGACCACACGTTTGCCGTGGCCGGCGGCTATGCCCAGGTTGCGGACGATGTCGTGACCGTCCTCGCCGAGCGCGCTTGCGATTTGGCGACCGTCGACGCCGACAAGGTTAAAGCTGATATTCAAGGTTTTGAAGAGAAGCTGGGTAATTTGTCGGAGGATGATGCACGCCGCGCCTACCTCTATAATGAAATCGCATGGTGTAAGCTCAAGCTTGCCCAATAGTCAGACGTTTTAGCGTTCGACCATTTGCGAACACATCATGCCCGGGATGGCCCAGCCACCCCGGGCATGCTTTTTGAAAGGGTAGACCTTGGATATTATCCGCGTTGAGGGTGGCCACGCCATCGGAGGTTCCGTGCCTGTTTCGGGTGCCAAGAACTCCGCGCTCAAACTTATGGCGGCAACGCTTCTGGCGCCGGGCAAGACGACGCTGCAGAACGTGCCTGATATTTCCGATGTCCACGTGATGGGCAAGGTGCTCAAGGGTATGGGCGCCACGATTGATGTTCTCGACGAGCACACGCTCGAGATCGATACCTCCCAGGTCGATTCCTGGGAGGCTCCCTATGAGCTCGTCGCTAAGATGCGTGCTTCCACCGCCGTCATGGGACCCCTGCTGGGTCGTTTCCATCGCGCCAAGATCGCCATGCCCGGCGGCTGCAACCTGGGCGCTCGCAAGATCGACATGCATATCTTGGGTCTTGAGGCCTTGGGCGTTGAGTTCGATACCGCCCACGGCTATGTCAACGCCAACGCGCCCCAGGGCCTGCACGGTACCACCGTCACGCTCGAGTTTGCCAGTGTCGGTGCGACCGAGAACCTCATCATGGCTTCCGTGTGCGCGCGGGGTACCACGGTTATCGATAATGCCGCCCGCGAGCCCGAGATCGTCGATCTCGCCAACATGCTCAACGAAATGGGTGCCAAGATTGTCGGCGCCGGTACGCCTGTCGTGACCATCGAGGGCGTAGAAGAGCTGCATCCTGTTACCCATTGCGTGGTGGGCGACCGTATCGAGGCCGGTACCTTTATCGTTGCCGGCGCGTTGATGGCCGACGATCGCGGTGTCGATGTTACGGGCTTTTGCCCCATTCATTTGGGCATGGTGCTCAAGAAGATGGAGCTCATGGGTATCGACTGCGAGCGCGTCGAGGATGGCGTCCATGTGAACCGTGCCGAGCGCATCAAGCCGGTCGACATCCAGACGCTTCCGTTCCCCGGGTTCCCGACGGACATGCAGGCGCAGATTATGGTGCTCTCCGCCCTGGCCGACGGCAGCTCCGTTATCACCGAGAACATCTTCGAGAATCGCTTTATGTTTGCATCCGAGCTGGTGCGCATGGGCGCCGATATTCGCATCGAGAGCCATCACGCTATGATTCACGGCGTCAAGGGCTTCTCCGGCGCTCAGGTAACCTCACCGGATCTTCGTGGTGGCGCGGCACTCGTCGTTGCCGGCCTAATTGCCGACGGCACGACCGAGGTCTCGGCCATCCATCACATTAAGCGCGGCTACGAGCAGTTTGTTGAAAAGCTGCAGGCGCTTGGCGCTCATGTCGAGCACGCCACTGTTCCCGATCCCGTCATCTACTAATGCAGGTTGCCTATGTTTAAGAAAAAGCCCATTACGGAATCTCGAAGACCTTCGACCGGCGCTCAGGCAAAAATCTATAGCCGCGATAACGTTGCCCGCTATTCCGAGCGCGCCCGTCAGCGCCGTCGCGGTCATACGGTTCGCCGCGTCGCGCTCATTGCCGTGCTCGGTGTGCTGTTGAGCGCTACGACTGCCGCCGGCCTGTGGTTTGCCACCATTATGGGCAAGCTCGGCGATTCCAACGTCATTACCGACAACCTGCGCCAGATCCTGGTTGATACCGACGAGGCAAAGGACCCGTTCTACGTATTACTCCTTGGCACTGACGGTCGCCCGGGCGAGGATACATACCGCGCCGACTCGATTATCCTGGCGCGTATCGACCCCACGCAAAAGCAGGCGACGCTCATCTCCATTCCGCGCGATACCAAGGTCGTCTACAACGGCTCGACCATGAAGATCAACGCCTGCCATACCTACGGCGGCGCCGAAGCCATGGTCCAGGCGGTCAACGAGCTGTGCGGTGTCCAGATTTCGCACTATGCCGAGGTCAGCTTCGACGGCATGCAGTCGCTTATTGATTCGGTCGGCGGCATCGACATTAACGCAACCGACGATGTCGACGACCCCGAGCATCTCGACATTAAGATCACCGCCGGTCAGCAGCACATGGATGGCGCGACCGCCCTTACCTATGCCCGTTGCCGCTACATCTATGCCGATGGCGACTACACACGCATGCGCCACCAGCGTCAGGTGCTCGGCGCCCTCGCCAACCAGATCCTCAACAACTTCGATGCCACCAAGGTCTTCGACCTCGTCAATTCGCTGTCCGACATGCTCGTGACCGATATGAGCGTTCAGGACATCGTCTCTACGGTCAATGCCATGCGCGGCATGGATGTTGACGGCATCTATTCGGCCAACTTGCCTTCGTATGCCGATGCCAGCACCATGATTGATGGCGTGAGCTACGTCTTTGTCTACGAGGACGAGCTTAAGGAAATGATGGAGCGCGTCGACGCTGGTAAGGATCCCAAGGGCCCCAATACCATGGGCCAGTCCGATGGCTCCAGCTCTACGATCGGCGACCTGAACAACAACACGTCCGATGATTACGCCAACGGCACCGCAACCTCATCGGTCAGCTCTGACGATTCGGACGATTCGACTGATTCGAGCGATTCGGACTACTACGAAGAGCCCACCGGCGACGGCAACGGCTACGAAGCCAACTACTAGAGTTACGCGGGCTTACCAGCCCGCGTAACCAGTTGACGCTGCGCGCCGCCCAGAGCGACAATTTGTCATTCAAAAGGCAGGGCATGACCAGAAGGTCAATGCCCTGCCTTTTTCATGCCAACTTGTTCGCTCTGGACGTCGCTCGCTGACGTTGATTCAACCAGCGATGCCGACTACACTCCTTGCACCAAAAATCGCCCCGTTCTCGGTTGAGGACGGGGCGATTCGTCTTTTAGGGTTGTGCAGCTAGGTTTATGCGAAGCGGGCGACGAGTTCCTGGAGGATGTCGGTCATCTTGACGAGCGAGCTGACCGGGACAAACTCGTTAACGCCGTGGTAGCAGTAGCCGCCCGTGGAAAGGTTGGGGCAGGGCAAGCCGCGGAACGACAGCTGCGCACCGTCAGTACCACCGCGAATCGGCAGCACCTGGGGCTCAATGCCGCAGGTAAGGTAGGCTTCCTTGGCGATATCGATAAGCTCCGGGTAGTCACGCACGATCTCGGCCATGTTGCGGTACTGGTGCTTAATCTCGACTGTTACGAGTTCCTCACCCAGGCGCTGGTTGAGCAGTGCTGCGGCGGCATCCATCAGCTCGAGCTTCTGCTGGAACTTTGCCGCGTCGTGGTCGCGAACGATATAGCGCGCCGTAGCGTGGTCGACGGTTGCAGACACGCCCTCAAGGTGATAGAAGCCCTCGTAGCCCTCGGTGTATTCCGGACGCTGCTCGTAGGGGAGCAGGGCATTGAAGTCGCAGAACAGATTGCCCGCGTTGAACATGCGGCCCTTGGCGTCACCGGGATGGATGGACTGGCCCTCAATGCGAACGGTTGCCTCGGCGGCGTTAAAGCACTCCCATTCCAGCTCGCCAACGGGACCGCCGTCGACCGTGTAGGCGTACTTGCAGCCAAAGGCCTCGATGTCCAACAGCTCGGCGCCGTGACCGATCTCCTCGTCCGGGCAAAAACAAATGCCGAGTGCGGGGTGGGGCAGCGAGGGGTCCTGAGCGATACGCGCGACAAGCGCCATGATCTCGGCGACGCCGGCCTTGTCGTCGGCGCCCAGCAGTGTGGTGCCGTCACTGCAGACCAAGTCCTCACCAACAAGGTCGTTCAGGGCGGGAAGCTTGGCGGTGCTCATGGCCACGGGCTTGCCGTCAACGGTACCGCAGACCAGGTCGCCGCCTTCGTAGTACACAATGTGCGGCTTCACGCCGGCACCCGGCGCAACCTCGGTGGTGTCGAGGTGTGCAATCAGGCCCAGGGCGGGCTTGTCCTCCGCGCCCGCGCTCGCAGGAATATGTGCGCAGACGTAGGCATGCTCGGTCACATGGGCATCGGCCGCGCCGAGTTCGCGCAGCTCCTTGGCCAAGATGTTGGCAAGGTCAAACTGAACGTTGCTCGAAGGCACCTGGTCGCAGTTTGCATCCTCGGATTGCGTGTTGATTTGGACGTAGCGCAAAAAGCGCTCAAGGACGTCGGGGTTCGTGGCGTTGTTTTCCATAAAGACCGCTCCAATCTTGGTCGTCGTGTGCAACAAGAACTCTAGCACGGTATGCCACGGCATACCGCGACACTTGGATGGGGTAGAATCAGCCTTTGAAAGCAGAAGGGACGGAAGGTCATGGATACGACAAATAGCTCGCGCGAGCTGCACCTAACGGTGGCGAACGAAGACTACTTGGAGTGCATGGTTCGCATCGAAAGCGAAGAAGGGGAGACCAATGGCGTGCGATCGGTCGACATCGCGCAACGTCTTGGTGTCTCCAAGGCATCGGTCAATAAGGCAGTTTCGGCGCTTAAGGCGTCCGAGCTTGTCGAGCAATCGCATTACGGCAAGGTCATCCTGACCGACTGTGGTCGCGAGGTCGGCGCGGCTATCTGGTACCGTCATCGCCTTATCCGCACGTTTTTGGTCCAGGAGCTTGGCGTCGATTTTGAGCGGGCCGATTCCGAGGCGTGCATGATGGAACATGCGCTTTCCGAGGACACGATGAGCCGCTGGCTCGCCTATCTCGAAAAACAGGGAATCAGCGTCGAGGAATAGCGAAACACATATATGGATACGAGTTATTACAACCGCCCCGGCGGCGAGGAACTTATGCGCCGCATGTCGAGCGAGGCCCTGTTGACGCAGGGCCCCATGGGCAGCGTGCTGATGAGTGAATACGACGCCGCCGACATCCCACCGGCGTTTTGGAACCTTGCCGAGCCGCAGACCGTTTCTCGTATCCATCGCCTGTATGTCGCCGCCGGTGCGCAGGTGCTCATTACCAATACCTTTCAGGCATCAAGCTATGCCCTCAAGCAAGATCAGATTACGCCGTCCGTGGCCGAGGTCAATCGCGGTGCCGTCGACGATGCACGCCAGGCGCACCCTCAGCTGCTGCTGGGCTCGATGGGCCCGATCGGCATTGAGTGGTTTGCCGAAGACTCTGCCGAGTATCGGGAAATCCGAGGCATTTCGCGAGAGCAGGCATACGCCCTGCTCAATGCTGGTGTTGACGGTCTGCTGATCGAGACGGTGACGTCTATCCGTAATTTGCAACTCATGCTTGCCGGCGTCCAGGATGCCGCCGACGGCATGCCTGTTTTGGTTAGTTTTGTCGTTGACGATAAAGGTGACCTGCTAGGCGATGGCCTCAACATCGAGGCTGCCGTTTTGTACGCCGAAAAGCACGGCGCAAACTCGGTTGGCGTTAACTGCTGTTCACTTGCGGCCGCGAATGTGGCAGTGCCCAGGATGGTTGCATCGGCGACTACGCCCGTCACGGTACGCCCCAACGCGGGCGATCCGGTCCAAACTCAAGATGGCCCTGTGTGGCGCGAGAACCCCGAAGCTTTCGCGCGCGCTTGCATCGAATGGAGGCATGCCGGTGCCGCAATGGTGGGCAGTTGCTGTGGAACCACGGCGATCACCACGGCGGCGATGGCCGAGGCGCTCGATATATAAAGGTCGAAACCGCTCCATACGGGGCGGTTTTTTATTGCCTGCACATCGTCGGTAGCGTTTGCCCAAATGGTGAATGACGATTTTGGCAGGTTGCTAGGCGTGCGTTGCGGGTATACCCCATGCGTACCATGATCCAAACACTGTGAGGTGTCTGCGCGTGTGCGCGATAATTCATTTTGGAACTGATGGTTGGCGCGCTCGCGTCGACGACGACTTTACCGCCGACAACGTTGCCCGCATTGCCGATGCCGTCGGCGAGTTGTGGCAAAAGATCAATCCCGGCAAAACGGTATATATAGGGTTCGACACCCGGCCGCAGGCGCGCGAGTTCGCTGAACTTGCGGCAGGCGTGCTTGCCGCTCACGGATTGGACGCAGTGCTCGCATCTCGGCCTGTCCCGACTCCCGCCCTTACGTGGGCGGCGGCGTATGACGGCGAGGCCTGCGGTGCGCTCATGGTGACGGGGTCCCATCATCCGCAGGGGTATCTGTGCCTTAAACTACGCATGGGAGATGGCTCGACGGCCAATCAGGATGTCATCGAAGAGCTCGAAGAGACCATGGCCCCCGAGCCGATGGGGATCGAGGAAAGCTATCGCACCGCGGATATTATTCCTGACTATATGCAGGCGGTGGCGTCGTTTGTCGATGCCGAGGCCATTCGAGCCGCTCACCTGCGTGTGGTGGTTGACCCCATGGGCGGCGCGGCCCAGGGATATCTTGCCGACCTGCTGCGGGAGCTAGGCGTCGAGGTGCACGAGATTCATGCCGGAGAGTCGTCCGATCAAGAGGACATTTGCCCCGACCCTGTTGAGCCATGGGTGGACGCTTGCGAGCGTGCGGTTGTCGTGGACGGGGCGTGCGCGGGCCTGGTGACCGACGGCGATGCCGATCGTATCGGCGCGGTCGACGAACGCGGTAGATATATACATCCGCATCAAATCATGGCGCTTGTTCTGGGCGACCTCGTTCAATTCCGCAATTTGGAGGGCCGTGTCGTCGTCAATCTCTCGTGCTCGACGCTCGTGCGCCGCATTGCCGAGGCGCTTGGCTGTCGCGTGACCGTTAAGCCGGTCGGTTTCAAATATATAGCTGCAGAGATGAAGAAGGGCGGCGTCCTCATGGGAGGCGAGGAGGCCGGCGGTATCGGCATCGCCGCGCATATGCCCGAGCGTGACGGAATCCTTGCTTGTCTGATTCTGTGTGAGCTTATGGCAAAGACGGGCGCGCCGTTAGGCGTTTTGGTCGATCAGCTCGAGGCCAGTTTTGGTAAGACGAGCTATGGGCGTCGCGATTTGCGCCTTGAGGCCGAAGACGCCGAATCGCTGCGAACGCTGCTTCCCGGCATGAATCCCAAATCGATTTGCGGCAAGGCGCCACAGGCTGTAAGCCATATGGATGGTTTACGTTTGGCATTCGAGGATGACACCTGGCTGTTGATCCGCCCCAGCGGGACCGAACCGGTGGTTCGCGTATACGCCGAGGGGTTCTCGGTGGAGGAGCGCGATGAGTTGCTCGATGCCGGCTGTGCCTTGGCTAAGGGAGCCTATCAGCTTTAGCCATATGACGCTTCACTATAAAGAGACCCTCGGTGAGCGGTAGAGAACGGCTGGCAAACGTAAGTTGGCTTTAAATATGTGTAGGAAATATGTACGGCCAGATTCCCGCCCGCGGGGGCCCTCCGGTCTGGCAATATATCTCCTTGCCGCGCGGCCCGGTGCAACCGGGAACCAGCGCAGGCGTGCACCTTGA
>JAXIYS010000049.1:0-2576 GCA_036304385.1 Collinsella sp.
AAGGCCGCCGCGCAGGAGGCCACCGAGAGCGACGACATGAACAAGGCTGCCGAGATCACCGAGCAGCAGAAGGCTGCCGAGATTGAACTCGCCGAGGCCAAGGCTGCCTGGACGGCTGAGCTCGACGCCAGCCCGCTCACCATCGATGTCTCCCAGATCGCCGATATCGTGTCCGTGACCTCGGGCGTGCCGGTGTCCTCGCTTACCGAGAGCGAGAGCCGTCGCCTGCTGCAAGCCGAAAGCGTGCTCAAGACGCGCATCATCGGTCAGGATGAGGCTGTCGAGGCAGTTGCCAAGGCCGTGCGCCGCAGCCGCTCGCCGCTCAAGGATCCGCGTCGCCCCGGCGGCAGCTTTATCTTCCTGGGTCCCACCGGCACGGGCAAGACCGAGCTCGCCAAGACACTTGCCGAGTACCTCTTTGGCAGCAAGGACGCGCTCATCAGCTTCGACATGTCCGAGTTCGGTAGCGAGTTCGAGGTCTCCAAGCTCATCGGTAGCCCTCCGGGTTACGTCGGTCACGACGAGGGTGGCCAGCTCACCAAGGCCGTTCGTCGCCATCCGTACTCGGTCGTGCTGTTCGACGAGATCGAGAAGGCGCACCCCGATATCTTCAACATCTTGCTGCAGGTGCTGGAGGAGGGTCGTCTGACCGATAGCCAGGGCAAGACGGTCGACTTCCGCAACACCGTGATCATCATGACGTCCAACGTGGGCGCTCGCGAGATTGCGCAGGATGCGAGCGTGGGCTTTGGCACCACCGGCGAGCAGGGCCTCACGTCGAGTGAGATCCGCGGCCGTGCGATGGGCGAGCTCAAGCGCCTGTTCCGCCCCGAGTTGCTCAACCGTATCGACGACATCGTGGTGTTCCAGAAGCTCTCGGGCGAGAATCTCACCAAGATCGCTCACCTGCTGGTGGACGACCTGCGTCAGCGTTTGATTGCCAACGGCATGAACATCAAGCTCACCGATGCGGCCTATGACAAGATCGTGGCCGAGGGTACCGACCTCACCAACGGTGCGCGTCCGCTGCGCCGTGCTATTCAAAAGCTCATCGAGGACCCGCTGTCCGAGGAGCTTCTGGCCGGCGAGTGGGGCGAGGGCGATACCGTCCTGTGCGACGTGGCCGATGGCAAGTTTGTCTTTAGCCACGGCACGGGCGAAATCCCGGCACCGCGTCCGGCGGGCACGCTCGGTGGCGATACCGCTCCGGCGGCACCGCACACCGGCAACGCCGCGCCCGTGAGCGGCGGCGTGACCTCGGGCCCCGGCGGCATGATGCAAGCCGGTTCCGGCGCACTGTAGGGCGTGGCGACAATTTGATACGCGCAATCGAGGCGCTCTGGCAAGGGCGCCTCGATTTGTGGAGCTGCGAAGTTGTGACCGTTGCGCTATGCGGTCCACCGTTAGCCGATGATGCGAGGGCGCTCGGCGTTTTCGACTGGTTTATGCACGCAAAGTCTGGGAATATACAAGTCGCATGTCTTACTGTCTAACCAGTTGCGCCAAGGAGGCACCATGGACTACAAGATTACTGGCTACGAGCCCGCCCAGCTGTTCCATTTCTTTGAGGAGGTCAGCGCGATCCCCCGTGGGTCTGGCAACGAGAAGGGCATCAGCGATTTCCTGGTTGCGTTTGCCAAGGAGCGCGGCCTCGACGTGTATCAGGACGAGGTCTACAACGTCATCATTCGTAAGCCCGCATCTGCCGGCGCCGAGAATGCCCCGACCGTGATGCTGCAGGGCCACATCGACATGGTGTGCGACAAGCTGGGCTCCGTTGAGCACGACTTTACGACCGATGGTATCGACCTGGTCGTCAAGGACGGCGTCCTCACCGCTAACGGCACCACCCTGGGCGCCGACAACGGCATTGCTGTCGCTCTGATGCTCACCGTGCTCAACGACGATTCGATTGCCCATCCGGCCCTCGAGTGTGTGTTCACCACCGACGAGGAGACCGGCCTGGTCGGCGCCGAGACGCTCGATAAGTCCCAGATTAGCGCCCGCACCATGATCAACCTCGATTCCGAGGAGGAGGGGGTGGCCACCGTCAGCTGCGCCGGCGGTGTCGTCGTTACCTACACCTGCCCGATCGTGCGCGAGCACAAGACCGGCAGCACCCTTACGCTCGAGATCTCCGGCCTGCTGGGTGGTCACTCCGGCGCCGACATCCACCTGGAGCGCGGCAACGGCAACCTCATCATGGCCCGCATCATCGACCGCCTGATGGTCGCCGGCGAGCCCGCCATCGTCAGCTTTAACGGCGGCACTAAGGACAACGCCATCAACCGTGAGTGCAAGGCTGTTCTGGTTTACGCCGACCACGCTGCCGCCGAGGCCGCGGCCGAGATCGCAAAGGGCATCATCGCCGACGTCACCGCCGAGCTCGAGGTCTTCGACCCCGGCTTTACCTGCACGGTTGAGATTGCCGACAACACTGAGGTCGAGGCCATGGACGAAAAGTCCGCACTTGCCCTTATTCGCGCTCTGCGTCTTGCCCCCAACGGTGTGATCCGCCGCAACGTCGCCACTGACGGCTCCGTCGAGGTTTCCTCCAACATCGGTGTGGTTGCCAC
>JAXIYS010000050.1:0-12930 GCA_036304385.1 Collinsella sp.
CTCTTCTTGGGGCATCGCCTTTCCTTCCATTCGTCACCTTCATTACTCCAACGACGAATTCTAGGCGGTGTCCCCTCCCTTTCAAGAAAGGGCGGAGGCGGGGCATGCCCCGCCTCTTACACCACATCTCTGTGCGCTACCCGATTCGAAGAGGTTGAAAGCCGTCAAACGCCCTTCAAAGGGGGTTAGATAAATTGATTTTGAGCCCATTTTGCTCAGAATAGGCCGAAAAATATGACACCTCTTTTGCAGCAGTACTCATATTTGGCATTTTTTGCCCACAGGGTCCAAAACCATGCCCCAAAACACAAAAGGAGGGGCCTCGTAAGGCCCCTCCCTAGGAAAGGGGATCGATTTATTCCACAGCCGCAGATTAATCCTAGCCGCTACTCCATCATGTCGAGGACGGAGGGGCGCAGCTCGCTCTCGGCAGCCTCGGGATCGGTCTCGCGCAGGCGGTTGATGTAGCGGTTGTACCACATCACGGCAAGGCCCAAGAAGACAACCACGCCGCCATCGTTGTAGACCAGCGTCAGCCACAGCGGCTGATCAAGCGGAATGGTGCCGCAGATAAGCACGAAGCAGAAGACCACGAGCAGGAAGGCGGCAACGACCAGGCCAAAGCTGCGCGAGCCCATGCGGAAGCCACGGGGAGCAGCATCGAAGTTCTTGCGCAGCATAAAGTAGGCAAGCAGGATCAGCAGCGGCGGGAGCAGAGCGGTGGCAGCCGTCATGTTGGTGACGATCATGAGCAGGTCGTCGAGGTTGCCGGAGCCCAGGGCCGGGATAATCAGGATGGGAACGACGATGGCGAACTGCAGCCAGGCAGCGCGGGCAGGAATGCCGTGCTCGTTGAGCTCGACGATCTTGCTACCAAAAACGCCCTTGGGGATCTCGGTGAAGAAAACCTTGATGGGAGCAGAGGTCCACATCATGAGGGAGCCCAGCGTGGCGGCGAGAAGGATCAAGCCGATGGCGCGCGTAGACACTTCCATGGGAATGCCAAAGTGGGCAAAGACAGCGCCGAATACGTCGAAGATACCGGTGGAGATGGCAACGCCGCCCTCGGGGATGAACAGGTTAACCAGCAGCGAAGCGCCTGCATACAGAAGGCCGATGGTCAGGCCGGCGATAACGACGGTGCGCACGAAGGCCTTGACGCCACCCTTAAGGTCGTTAAGGAACACGCCGACAGACTCAGCGCCGCCAACGCCCTGGATGATCCAGGCAAGCGTACCGAAGAAGCCCCACGCAGTTGCGAAGTTGCTCATGTCGGGAACCATGTTAGCGGGAGTAGGAGCCGTAGCGAACTCAACGCCGCCAAAGGCAGCAGCCAGGGACAGCAGGATGAACACGGCGGTCAGGCCGAGAGCCGCGGTCGAACCGAAGGAGGAAATGGAGCCGATCCACTTAGCGCCCTTGGTCGAAACCCACGTGGCGATAGCAAAGACGACGATCTCGATAATGGTGATCCACAGCTGCGAAAGCTCGGCGTTGGCACCAAAGAACACGTAGCTCGCGTAGATGATGACGTTGGGCAGGACGGACGCAAAGAAGAACAGGTTAACGAACCAGTAGCTAAATGCCGCCAGGAACGCCCAGCGACCACCCATCGAGGTCTTAACCCATGCGTACACGCCAGACTCGGAGTCCTTGTTGAGGCCGACGAACTCGGCGGTAACCAGGGTATAGGGGACAAAGTACAAAAGCGTGGCGAAGAAGAACGACGGCGCAGCTGCCAAGCCGATGGCCGCGTTGTTGTTGATGATGTTCTTGATACCGAACACGGCGGCGACCGTCATGCCCAGCAGAGCGAACGAACCAATCGTTCCTCGTTTTTCAGAGCTCATAAGCCCTCCCAATCATCTGTTAAATGTCATCTAAACCCGTCCGAGCTGCAAGTGCAAACACGGACGGCGCACCTGCTAAGGGGAATGGGGAAAAGGGAGTCAACAAAGCCATCCCCCTTAACGGCGCGAAGCAAACGCCCAGGCGGACGAATACTACTTGTTGGGGAAGGAATAACCTTCGACTGTCACGTGCAGTACCACGACGCGGGGATCCGCGGCATCGGCCACGACACGGTAGGCCTCGTCAATTTCGACGACGGCAACGCCGCCGGTGGGAATCGTCACGGTCTCCCCCGTACCCTCAAAGCGCTCGCGATCATCGATATCGCTGTAGGCGCGCGTACAGGTAAGATCGGCCTTGGAAGCCACCTCAACGGTCAGATTGCCGTCGAGCGGGGCGAGCACGGCATGGTAGCGACGGTGACCGACCAGATCGGCAGTAGCCGCCTCGTGGGCGTTCACCCACCAATACACCAGCGAGTCGCCGATAGAGTACGCCACATCGTGCTGCAGTTCAGAAACGCCGTCGAGTGCCTGACCGGTACGCATCCACTTCTTGACGGACTTCATCTGGGCGTCGAAATCGGCACGCGAGTTAAAGATATGCATGACTTATGCCTCCTTAATGGGTGCCAGCGCCTGAGCCAGATCGGCAGACGTCAGCGGTCGCAGGGACACCTCAAAGCTGAAGCTCTCAAAACGGGTGCGATAGGAATCGAGCACCTCGGAACCCCAAGAGTTCGAGCCAAGGCCGAGCAGCTGGTCGTTGATGTTGACCGTAACCGTGTCGCCCGGGACAAGATCGTAGACGTGCTTGGCGTTATCGATGACCTCGCAGCTATAGGGCCATGCCGAGAACGAGAACGGGTTGGAGGCAGCGTCAGCCGGACGAGTCACCAGTACGCCGTCACCGTGGCTAGAGCGCAGGGCAACCCAGCGGGTACCCTCGCGGTTGGCGCAGTCCTGAGGCATAACGTAGGGCGTGAACATATCGTCGACCGTGGTGCGGTAATGACCGACCGGGTTGGCGCGCAGCGAGTCCGGATAGTTCTCGCCCGGGCCGTGGCCATACCACTCGACGGCGCGATCGCAACCGGGGACCTCGAAGGAGATACCGATGCGCGGGATGATGTCCGAATAGTCACCGTAGGGCTCGCCGGAAACCTTGAGGTCGACGCGACCGCTCGGAAGCACGGTGTAGACGAGCTCGACGCGCATGCCGAACGCGCGGACGGGAGGAGCGATACGCTGGCTCACGGTAACGACGACCACATTGCCGTCCTGCTTCCAAGAAACCTTGCGGGTAGACGTCTGCATCACATCGATGAAGTTGTCCTTCCACAGGGAGTCATACTCCTGAGCGTGGTTGTCGACGAGCGGATGCCAAAAACCAACCTGGGGACCGGAGGCCATGACGTCGCGGCCGGATGCCTTCCACTCGCTCACGGTACCGTTTACCTTGCTGAAGGTCAGCTTGCCGTTGAGGGAGTGAATGCGGATCTCCTGCTCGGTCTCCTCGACCGTAAGCTCAGGACGAGTGGGAGCCGCGATGGCTGGCGCCGGATGGTTTGCGATGGCAAACTGGCTTGCGCCCAGTTGGAACATCGGCTCGCACCAGACGTGAGCGGCCATGGTGTAAGCGCGCACGGTCAGCAGGGTCTCCCCCACTGCGGCCTCGCGAATCACCAGTGGCAGCTGGACGGACTCGCCGGGGGCAACCGCACCGGGCATGAGCGTCTTGCGGCAGACCACGTCGCCGTCCACCAGGGTCTCGGCCGACAGGCAGACATCCTCGAGGGTGGTAAACCAACGCTTGTTAGTGACAGTCAGCTCGCCTGCCTCGGCGTCATAAGCCATGCGAACCGGGCAGATGACCTGACCATACTCAGTGAGGCCCGGGCTCGGCTGCTGCCAAGGGAACACCATGCCATCGATGCAGAAGTTGCTGTTGTTGGGGTAATCGCCGTTGTCGCCACCATACATATCGTAGGCAACGCCGTCCTCGGTCACAGCAGCCAAACCGTGGTCGCACCATTCCCAGATAAACTGGCCTTGGATGCAATCCCAGCGATCGAAGACCTCCTGGTACTCGGACAGGCCTCCGGGGCCGTTGCCCATGGAGTGACCGTACTCGCAGTTGATGCGCGGCTTGGGGAATGGATGCTCACCAAAGTCGTTCATCTGCGACACACGGGAGTACATGGTGGAGATAACGTCGACGGTATCGGCGTTGCGGTCCTCCTCGTAATGGACCGGACGACCATCGAGCTCGTGAGCCTTGGCGTACATCGCGCGGATGTTGCAGCCATAGCCGCTCTCGTTGCCCATCGACCACATAATGATGCAGGCGTGGTTGCGCTCCTGCATCACCAGGCGCTCAATGCGGTCGACGTAGGCCGGCTCCCATGCCGGGTCGTCGGTGACCAGGGCGATATTGCCGATATTCTCGAAGCCGTGGCTCTCCATATCGGTCTCGGCGACCAGCATGATGCCATACTCGTCGCACAGCTCGTAAAAGCGCGGGTCGTTGGCGTAGTGGGACGTGCGCACCGCGTTGATGTTGTGCTGCTTCATGAGCTCCAGGTCGCGGCGCATGCGATCGAGGCCCACGGCGCGGCCCTTGTGATCGTCGTGATCGTGGCGGTTGACGCCATGCATCTTAAAGTAAGTGCCGTTGAGGTAGATATGATTGCCCTCGACCGTCACCTCGGCAAGACCCTGGCGATGCGGGACGTATTCGCTGACCTGGTCACCGTCGTAGACCTCAAACGTAAGGTCATAGAGGAAGGGATCCTCGGGATTCCAGAAGTGGGCATCGGTCACGTTGCACTCGGCATGGCCGTCGACGCACTCACCCGTAGCCACCACGTTCTCGCCATCACTGAGCGTAAACACAACGCGGGTAGCTCCCTCGGCAACCGTATCGAGCGTGATCAGAGCGGCATCGCCCTCGCGGTGCGTGCGGAACCTAAAGTCGACCAGGCGTGCGGCGGGACGCTGCATAAGGTACACATCGCGGAAGATGCCCGAGGCCCACCACATGTCCTGATCCTCGATATAGCTGCCATCGCTGTACTGCAGGACCTTGACCGCAAACAGGTTGTCGCCCTCGACGAGCGCGTCGGTCACGTCGAACTCGGCAGACAGGCGCGAACCCTTGGTCATGCCGATAAACTGACCGTTGACGTACAGCTCGCCATAGCTCTCGATGCCGTCAAAGCGAATGATCTCGCGAGCGCCGGCAGGAACGGCGGGAAGGTTGACGATGCGCTGGTACACGCCCGTGGGATCGTCAGAGGGAACGAACGGCTGATCCACCGGGAACGGGAAGCCCTCGTCGGTGTAGGCAAGGTTGCCATAGCCGTCCACCTGCCACAGGTGCGGAACCTCCACGTGATCCCACTCGGGCTCGTACGTGGAAAGCTCCTCGTTAGAGACGGCAGCGGGGCCCTCAAAGAGGCGGAACTGCCACGAGCCGGACAGCTGGACAAACCCGCGCGACAGCTCGCGGCTGTACGTTGCAGCGAGATCGGCGGTCTCATAACCCATAAAGTACGCATGGGGTGCCAGGCGGTTCCTATGGGTGAGCGCTTGGTTTTCCCAATCGTTAATGGTGTCCATGGTGATGCTCCTTCGTCATCGTAGTGATTCTTGTGCAACCGGTTGTCCTTATCTTACGGGCGATGCAAAAAACTGTGCAACCGGTTGTCCGCTGAACGGTCGATTTGGTCGGGTTAACGGTGCAACCGGTTGTACAACCGCGACACTTATGTCACCCTGAGTATCGAAACTCAGCTCAAGACATCGTTCTTAAGCTCGTAGGCAACCGCCACGCCCGCTGATATCTCACCCATACGAGACGTATTCGATTGCGGCTTGGTTGCAAAACGACACCGGTCACCGGATATCATGAACGCTGTTCAGACGCGCTATAGTAAGCTGTATCCGCACCAGCCCGTATCAGCGACAACATCGACCGCATTCTCCAGGAGACGCCATGACCCAACCAGTTCGCACCGCACCTACGCTTGCCGAGGTTGCCGCAGCTGCCGGCGTGTCGCGCTCCACGGCATCGCGCGCTCTCAACGATTCGCCCCGCATTAGCGAGGAAACCAAAAGGCGCGTCCGCGCGGCGGCCAAGGAAGTCAATTTTGTCCCCAACGCTCGTGGCCGAGCGCTCGCTGTCGGGCGCACGGAAATCATCGCCGTGCTCGTGACCGAGCCCCTGAGTGAACTCTTCAGCGACCCCACCTATAGCGAGTTTTTGAGCGGCATTACCGAGGAACTGTCGGAGTCGTCCTATCTGCCCGTTATCTTACAGGCGTCTTCTACGCATGAGCGCAACCGCGCACGCGAGCACTTTGAGCGCCGCTCGTTCGACGCCGTGATCGACGTCTCCCCCTACAAGGGCAGTGAGCTGCTCGAGGTGCTGCGCGAGCTGGGCGTACCCACCGTGTTGTGCGGCCAGCTCGAGGGCCACCCCTATCGCGATGTGTTCTCGACGGTCTACTCTGACGACGAAGAGGGCGGACACTTTGCGGCACTCGCCATGAAGGAACGCGGGCGCAAAGATATCGTCGCCGTGTTGGGACCGCAAGACAACCCCGCTGTTGTCGACCGCCTGCGCGGCTACCGTGCCGTCTTGGGCGAAGACCTCCCAGACGCAAACGTTATCTATACCGGCTGGAACAACGGAGACGGCTATCAGGCCATGCACCAGATCCTCGCGCGCGAGATTGCTTTCGATGGCGTGCTCTGCGGATCGGACCGTATCGCGGCTGGCGTCATCACCGCACTCAACGAGGCAGGCCTATCCGTTCCTGCGGACGTTTCTGTCGTCGGCTTCGACGATCACGAGATTGCGACGCGCTGCGTCCCCGCGCTCACGACCGTCCGCCAGCCCCTGCGAGAAGAAGGCCACATGGCCGCCAACATTGCGCTCGACATGATCAAGGGTGCCGAGCCCACCACCTCCGTGATGCACATGCAGCTGATCCAGAGAGACTCACTGTAGGAAACTGGGCCGGGCTTTCCGCCAGACAGTTGTTGCGGAAAGCCTATCCCGTTTTGAGCGCTCATTCTGGGGCACAGTTTCCGTTAGACAGCTCAACCGGAAACTGTGCCCCATTATTTTGCCGAATTCTGGGTCGCGCTTTCCCAGAGGACCCCCTTTGGGAAAGCGCGACCCGTTCTGGATGCAGATTTCGGGATGCACTTTCCGCGATGCCCGGTCATCCCATGCCCTCACAATCTCGGTGTATAAAAAAACGAGGGAAGGCGCACGTCCTTCCCTCGTTGCGGGCAATATGTAGCCGCTCGCCTACATCAGGCGCAGGCTGACGTCCTTGAGCTGGGCGCCGCTAACGGCACTCGGGGCGCCCGACATGAGGTCGGAGCCGCTGGCCGTCTTGGGGAACGCCATGACGTCGCGGATGGAGTCGGAACCGGTAAGCAGCATGCACACGCGGTCCAGGCCCAGAGCGAAACCGCCCATCGGGGGCGCACCAAACTTGAGGGCCTCCATGAGGAAGCCAAACTGAGACTCGGCGCGCTCCTCGGTAAAGCCCAGGAGCTTGAGCATGGACATCTGCATCTCGGCGTTGTGGATACGCATACCGCCACCGCCGGCCTCAAAGCCGTCCATGACAAAGTCGTAGGTGCACGAACCGGCTGCCAGGGGATCGGCCTCGATCTTGGCGATGTCGGTCTCGGTCGGCAGGGTAAAGGGCTGGTGCTCGGCAGCATAGGCCTTGCGATCCTCGTCCCAATGGAACAGCGGGAAGTTGACGACCCACAGGAAGTCGTGACCCTCGCGCTTGATCTCGAGCGCGTTGGCCATGTGCGAACGCATGCCGCCCAGGATCTCGTCAGAGAGCAGGCGCGGGCCGGCGGCGAACATCACAAGGTCGCCGGGCTCGACGTCCATGCGCTCGCGCAGAGCCGCCATCTCCTCGTCCGAGAAGAACTTGACGATGGGGCTGTTGATGGAGCCATCCTCGCGGAAGGCGATCCATGCCAGGCCCTTGGCGCCAAACGTGGAAGCCACGCCGGCGAGCTTATCGATCTTGGCACGTGCCCAGGCACCGGCGCCCTTGGCGTTGATGGCCTTGACGACAGAGCCCTCCTCGTTTGCGGCAGTCGCAAAGACCTTGAACTTGGAGTTGGCAAAGATGTCGGTCAGGTCGACCAGATGCATGCCATAGCGGGTATCGGGCTTGTCGGAGCCATAGGTGTCCATGGCCTCCCAGTAGTTCATGCGACGCAGCGGCGTGGGCATCTCGACACCCATGCGGCCGAAGGCATCGGCCAGGACCTCTTCGAGCGCGCTCATAACGTCGTTCTGGTCCACGAAGGACATCTCGATATCGACCTGAGTGAACTCGGGCTGACGGTCGGCACGCAGGTCCTCGTCGCGGAAGCACTTGGCAACCTGATAGTAGCGCTCGACGCCACCGACCATAAGCAGCTGCTTCAGGAGCTGCGGGGACTGCGGCAGGGCGTAGAAGTTGCCCGGCTGAATACGGCTGGGAACGATGAAGTCGCGGGCGCCCTCGGGCGTGGACTTAAACAGGGAGGGCGTCTCGACCTCCATGAACTCACGGTTGTGCAGCGCCTCGCGAATGGCAAAGGTAAAGTCGGAGCGCAGCTTGAGGTTGGCCATCATCTCGGGACGGCGGAGGTCCAGATAGCGATAGCGCAGGCGGGTGTCCTCGCTGGTCTCGATGCCGTCCTCGATCTGGAACGGCGGGGTGACGGACGTGTTGAGAACCTCGGCGTGGTCGGTCAGGACCTCGATCTCGCCGGTCGCGAGCTTGGTGTTGGTGGTCTCCTCGCCACGGGAGCGCACGACGCCGTGGATCTTGATGGGCCACTCGGGACGCATGGTCTCGGCGATCTTAAAGGCGTCGCCGTCGGAGTGCTCGGGGTCGAAGGTGAGCTGCGTGATGCCCTCGCGGTCGCGAAGATCGCAGAAGATAAGGCCGCCGTGGTCGCGGCGACGGCTCACCCAACCGGTGAGGGTGACCTCTTCGCCCACGTTCTCGCGGCGAAGCTCGCCGCAGGTACGGGTGTGCATGGAATGCTCGTCGATGGGACGGGTCTGGCTCATACCAGTGATCCTCCTTTATGGATCTGTGCCGCCCCGTGTCGTTCCGGGCGGCGTCGTACAGATTTGCCCAGCCTGCGTAAACCGCGCAGCCAGACATGGCGTTCTATCTTATCGCACCCGCGTCGATGTGCCGCGAAAAAGTAGCTCTTGCCCAAAGACTTGACGGAGACGAAACAATTGACGCGGCCTGGCCGTCGCCCAAGCGCGCGGCGTGCGACAATGTGCCCCAATACAACCGCACTCGGAAAGGCCCGTCATGACCGCACGCCTCATCGTTATGGATATCGACTCCACGCTCATCAACCAGGAGGTCATCGACCTGTTGGGCGAGGAGGCCGGCGTGGGCGAGCAGGTAGCGCAGATCACCGAGCGCGCCATGCGCGGCGAGCTCGACTTTAAGCAGGCGCTCGAGGAACGCGTGGGGCTGCTTGCCGGCTTGGATGAGAGCGTATTCGAGCGCACCTTTGAGCGCGTGACGTTTACCCCCGGCGCGCTGGAGCTTGTGCGCTCGGCACACAGCAAGGGCTGGAAGGTCGGCGTGGTAAGCGGCGGCTTTCACGAGGTCGCCGACAAGATCGTGGCCGCCGCGGGCATCGACTTTTGCCTCGCTAACCGCCTGGAGGTCGTGGACGGCAAGCTCACCGGTAAGCTGGCGGCAGACATCGTGACCAAGGAGTCCAAGCTCATCCAGCTGCTGGATTGGGCGGTTGAGTGCGGTGTCGACATGGCCCACACCGTCGCGATCGGCGACGGCGCCAACGACATCCCCATGATTCAGGCCGCGGGCACGGGCATCGCGTTTTGCGCCAAGCCCAAGACGCGCGAGGCCGCCCCGTTTGCCATCGACGAGCGCAACCTGATGCTCGCCATGGACATCATCCTGCGCGACTAGCCGATCCGTCTAACAATTGAATCAGTCTGTCCTATAGTTTCCGAACAATTTTGTCTTAGTGTTCGGAAACATACCCTTTGAGTGCTAGACTTTGCGCCGTCGAAGGGAACATATATGGATAAGCGAGATCTTGAGCAGTTGCTGAGCGATGTTGCCGGCGGAGCAGTCGCCCCGGCAGACGCCCTCACGCGCATCCAGACGGCGCCAACCGCCGATCTGGGTTTTGCGCAGCTCGATCTTTCGCGCGGGGTGCGCCAGGGAGCCGGCGAGGTTGTCTACGGTGCCGGTAAAACCGCCGAGCAGATTGCCGCCATTATCAAAGCACTGCGCGATGCCGGTCAGGAGCGCATCCTGGTCACGCGCCTGGATGCCAAAAAGGCAGCCCGCACCTCGGAGCTCCTCGACAACGACATCGACCTGGGATATGTCCCGGACGCGCAGCTCGCCCTCGTGGGCGGCAAGCCCTCCCCCACCGGCAACGGACGCATCGTCGTCGCCTGCGCCGGCACGAGCGACTTGCCCGTCGCCGAAGAAGCCGCGTTGACGGCCGAGTTCTATGGCAACGAGGTCGACCGCCTCTACGACGTAGGCGTCGCCGGCCTGCACCGTCTGCTCGCGCATGCCGAGGAACTTGCCCAGGCACAGGTGGTCATCGCCATCGCCGGCATGGAAGGCGCGCTGGCGAGCGTTGTCGGCGGCCTGGCGAGCTGTCCGGTCATCGCCGTTCCCACCAGCGTGGGCTACGGCGCGAGCTTTGGTGGCGTAGCCGCGCTGCTCGCCATGCTCAACTCCTGCGCCAGCGGCGTTTCGGTCGTCAATATCGACAACGGCTTTGGTGCCGCCTACCAGGCAAGTCTTATCAATCATCTGGGCGCCGGCACACCTCGCGCCCGTTAAGGAGCATTTCATGTCTAACCATCAGCACACGCTTATCATCGACGGCACCTCGGGCATCAGCGGCGATATGACCGTCGCGGCCCTGCTCGACCTGGGCGCCAGCGAGGAACACCTGCGCGAACAGCTCGCCACGCTGCCGGTCGACGGCTTTGAGATTGCCGTTACACGCGTAAACAAGCATGGCATCGACGCCTGCGACTTTGACGTTCAGCTGGCAGAGGAGCTCGAGAACCATGATCACGATATGGCCTGGCTCTACGGCAACGAAGCGGACACCGAGCACATGCACGAGCATGAGCATCACCATCATGATCATGGCGAGCACGAACACGAGCACACACACAACCACGACCATGAGGCCCACGGTCATGGCCACGAGGGCCATCATCACGCCCACCACCATCACCACCGTTCTTTGGCGGACGTCACCGCCATCATCGATGGCTCGCAGCTAAGCGATGGTGCCAAGCGTCGTGCCCTCGCCATTTTTTCCGTACTCGCCGATGCCGAGGCAAAGGCTCACGGCAAAACGCCCGACACCGTCCTGTTTCACGAGGTGGGCGCCGTCGACTCCATCGTCGACGTCTGCTCTGTCGCCATCTGCCTCGACGACCTTGGTATTGAGGACATCGTGGTCGAGTCGCTCTCCGAGGGTCACGGCACCATCCACTGTGCCCACGGCCTCATGCCCATTCCCGTCCCCGCTGTCGTCAACCTGTGCCAGGCGGGCAATATCACCCTCACGCCTGCACCGGTCGCCGGCGAGCTCGTGACGCCGACGGGCGCCGCCATCGTCACCGCGCTGCGCACGTCCGACCAACTGCCCTCACGCTACCGCATCGAAGCCGTCGGCTACGGCGCCGGCAAACGCCCCTACGAAGGTTGCTCCGGTACGCTCCGCTGCCTGCTCGTTCACGCGGACGCATAGCCATGGATGCCCGCAAGGCAAAAAGCCGCGCTGCCATCGTTACGGCGTTCTCCGAGCTCCTGTGCGAGAAAGACTACGGCAAGATCACCGTCGGCGACATCATCGCTCGTGCCCACGTAGGTCGGGCCACGTTCTACGGGCTCTTCAAGAGCAAAGATGACCTGCTCGCTGAGCTCGTGCGCGATATCTGCACCCATGCCCTCGACGATGACGGTACGCCCCTCGATGACCCACTCGTACAGGTCGAGCATATCCTCAACAACCTCTGGAATCGTCGGCAGGGTGTACGGGCACTGGTAGCCGGCGCCGGCTCACGCGTCTTCGCCGACTGCTTACGCAAGACCATCATGTCACGAGCAGCCGAAACCGTGCCCGTCGACCCCTCAGGCCCCGCCGGCACCATGGACCGAAGCTTCCTACTACACCACATAGCCTCAAGCTTCGTAGGAACAGTCCAATGGTGGGCCTGGCACAACTTCCAAGCAGATAAAGCCGACGTAGCCAAAGACTACCTCTCAGCCATAAAGCCCCTCTTCAGATAGACGCCCCCTCCCAAGGCGTCATCCCTTCCCAAGGTATCGCCCTCATCTCAACGCCCCCAACAGCAAAGCGCTCCTCACATCCAAATTCAGATATATGTTGGGTTGCTTGTTCCAACGCGACCAAGATCCCGCAGCTGACCGCATGGGGTAACTTCCCAGCGCATTCCGCAGGACGCAAAAAGGCTCGCCGCACAAAGTGCGCAGCGAGCCTTTTTGCATGTCCGAGGACGCGCTGGGAAGTTACCCCATGCGGCCGGCGGACAACTATGTAGCCTTGGACTAGAACATGCCCAAGAAACCGTGCACAAACAGCGCAGCCAGAGCGGCACCGACAAACGGAGCGATGCCAGGAACGAGCAGGCCGTACTTCCAGTTGTTGTCGGCCTTGTTCTTGATCGGCAGCACCTGATAGGCCATGCGAGGACCAAGGTCACGGGCCTGGTTCATGGCGAAGCCAGTGATGCCGCCCATGCCCATACCAACGGCCCAAACGATCAGACCGACGCAGATGGCGAGCATCAAAACGTTCTCGCCGGCACGGTTAGCGGCAGCAAGGATGGCGCTGATGAACACGAAGGTGCAGATAGCCTCGCAGAAGAAGTTACGGGCATAGTTGGTGCCCTCGGTGGTGGGGTTGGTCGAGAAGATGTTGCGCTGGGCAATGGGATCGACGACACCATCGGAAGCCTTGAACTCATCGGCATACATAAGCC
>JAXIYS010000051.1:0-2857 GCA_036304385.1 Collinsella sp.
CGCAAGGGCGGCGACCTGTCGCTGACTGTCGACGTGACGGCCGAGGACGCGTTTCGCGGCGTGACGCACAAGGTCACCTACCGTATTCCCTCGACGGGCGAGCAGCAGACCATTACGGTCTCGGTCCCCGCGGGCGCGGTCGACGGCGGCAAGCTGCGCTACAAGCGTCGCGGCGAGTACGGCGTTGCCGGCGGCGAGCGCGGCGACCTGGTCGTGACCACGCATGTGGAGGAGCACCCGCTGTTTAAGCGCAAGGGTGCCGATGTGACCATGGAGGTGCCGATCTCGGTCTACGAGGCGGCGCTCGGCTGCACGGTTGATGTGCCCACGCCCGGCGGCGCGACGGTTCGTCTGAAGGTGCCCGCTGGCACCCAGACGGGCAAGAAGTTCCGCTTTAAGGAGATGGGTGCGCCCGACGTTAAGCACCGTGGCCGCACAGGCGCGCTGCTCGTCGAAATCAAGGTACAGGTCCCCACGAACCTGTCCGATGACGAGCGCGATGCCATGACCAAGCTGCGCGAGGCCGACACGCGCGATTATCGCGAGAAGGTCAACCGTTACAAGGCGACGTACTAGGGCGGTCGTGGCGCACACCCGCGCCCGCGGGCTTATGATGGACGATAACGAGACGGAAAGGGGTCAGGTAGCATGGCCGAGGACAATAGGAATAAACCGCTGTACATGATCAGCGTGGCGGCCGAGTTGACCGGCATGCATCCGCAGACTCTGCGCGTCTACGAGTCCAAGGGCCTGGTGAACCCCCAGCGCTCGGGCGGCAACACGCGTCTGTATTCGGGTGCCGATATCGAGCGCCTGGAGCTCATCAACCAGCTGACCGACGAGGGCATCAACCTTGCCGGCGTGGTGCGCATCCTCGATATGAAGGAGCGTGCCGAGGAGCGCGAGCGCGAGAACGAAAAGCTCCGCGCCCGCGTGCGCCAGCTCGAGGACGAGCTGCACGAGTACAAGATGCAGAAGAAGATCACCGCCCTGGCCCCGCGCGACGGCTCAGTCAACCCCGAGCAAGTCATGCGCAAGCTTTTGGGCGCGGGAACCGATCTTTAGTTACGGCGGCTCTACGACGCAAATCCTAACAATATGAGAGTGGATAATCTCCCACTTTTGGTCCGCTTGAGGGCTAGAAACGGGAGGTTATCCACTCCCATTTTTGGCTGGCACTTGGGGACGTTCCTTCTGTGCCGGCACTTTGGAACACTCCTTGCGCCAATATCGCCCTGTGCTTTACTGAGATAAAGTGAACGCCGAGATTCGTAACCCGCTGGCAACCGTTCTATGGCACGATATTGAACGAATGTATGCTATGCGCCCAAATCTTTTGGGCAGAGTGGGAGACAGTATGGTCAAGCTGTACGAGGACGGCATCTACCTGCGTAACGGCAGCGAGGTTGTGCCTGAGGCCGAGGCTGCCGAGCGCGGTATTACGCAGACGCCCGAGGATGCCAAGCGCGGCACCATCGCGTATTCGATCCTCCAGGCACACAATACGTCCGGCGACCCCGAGGCGCTCAAGATTCGCTTCGACGCCATGGCGAGCCACGACATCACCTTTGTCGGCATCATCCAGACGGCGCGCGCCTCGGGCATGGAGCAGTTCCCGCTGCCCTACGTGCTCACCAACTGCCACAACTCGCTGTGCGCCGTGGGCGGCACCATCAACGAGGACGACCACGTCTTTGGTCTCTCGGCTGCCAAGAAGTACGGCGGCATCTTCGTCCCGCCGCACATCGCCGTCATCCACTCCTTTATGCGTGAGAACTTCGCCGGCTGTGGCAAGATGATCCTGGGCTCCGACTCGCACACCCGCTACGGCGCTCTGGGCACCATGGCCGTGGGCGAGGGCGGTGGCGAGCTGGCAAAGCAGCTGCTGCGCGACACCTACGACGTTGCCTATCCCGGCGTCGTTGCCATCTACCTCACGGGCGCCCCGCGCCCCGGCGTTGGCCCACACGATGTGGCGCTCGCCATCATCCGCGCCGTCTTTGCCAAGGGTTACGTTAAGAACAGGGTCATGGAGTTCGTGGGCCCCGGCATTGCGAGCATGACGACCGATTATCGCAACGGCGTCGACGTCATGACCACCGAGACCACCTGCCTGTCGAGCATCTGGGCCACCGACGAGGACACGCGCGCGTTTTTGACCATGCACGGCCGCGGCGACGACTACCGCGAGCTCAAGCCCGCCGATGTCGCCTACTACGACGGCTGCGTCGAGGTCGACCTGTCGAGCATCAAGCCCATGATCGCGCTGCCGTTCCATCCTTCTAACGGCTTTGAGATTGACGAGCTCAACGAGAATCTCGAGGACATCCTGCATGAGGTCGAGCTCGAGGCCGCCAAGATCGGCGAGGGTAAGACGCACTTTAGCCTGCTCGACAAGATTGTCGACGGCAAGCTGCACGTGCAGCAGGGCGTCATCGCCGGCTGCTCGGGCGGCAACTACGACTCCGTGGTCCAGGCTGCTCGCGTGCTTAAGGGCGCCAACACCGGCTGCGGCGAGTTTTCGCTGTCGGTCTATCCCACGAGCCAGCCCGTGGCGCTCGAGCTTACACGCCGCGGCTACATCTACGACCTTATGGAGGCCGGCGCGATTGTGCGCACGGCATTCTGCGGCCCGTGCTTCGGCGCCGGCGACACGCCTGCCAACAACGGCCTTTCGATCCGCCACACCACGCGCAACTTCCCCAATCGCGAGGGTTCCAAGCCGGGCAACGGTCAGCTGAGCGCCGTGGCCCTGATGGACGCCCGCTCCATTGCGGCGACGGCTGCCAACGGCGGCGTCCTGACGCCGGCGACCGACCTGCCCGAGGAGACTTGGGACGAGGCCTGCGAATACACC
>JAXIYS010000052.1:0-10446 GCA_036304385.1 Collinsella sp.
GGAAAAACTCGACGAGATCTTTGATCCGTGGGACTTCCTCACCCGTATCGACACGGTCTTCGACCGCCTGGAGCAGCTGAACTTCGAGTAGGGCTAGCCTAATTCGACCGCTTGCGGATGCATTTCAACCTTTGGCGCCTTGCCCATCTTGGGTGAGGCGCTTTTTTATTGCCGGCTCAGCCCCGGGTATAAAATGAAATCCGACTGCTGTTTCGATGAAGGGAGGCGCGTGCCCGGACGCATCAAGCGAGCCGCCATCGTCTCGCTTACGCTCATACTTC
Source organism: Collinsella sp. (assembly GCA_036304385.1). Classification (GTDB taxonomy): domain Bacteria; phylum Actinomycetota; class Coriobacteriia; order Coriobacteriales; family Coriobacteriaceae; genus Collinsella. Next base: position 282 of record JAXIYS010000052.1, read on the forward strand.
TTGTTGCCGTCTGTGCGGGCGTCCTGACGTATACCGTTCGAAGCAGTTCTTCCTCCCCGAACGAAGCCGACAAAGACCTCCCGGTGCTCAAAATCGGCGTTACGGATAACGACCCCTATGTGTATGTCGATACCACGGGCGATTACGCCGGTATCGATATCGACATCGCCCGCGAGGCCTGCAAGCGTGCGGGGATCAAGCCGCAATTTATCGACATATCTTGGAATGACCGCGATCGCCTACTCAAAAACGGCGATATCGATTGCCTGTGGTGTGACTATTCTCCCTGTTATCGTGAGTATAAGTATTACTGGACTGAGCCGTATTTGACCCTGACGGTTTCGGTCGCCGCCAAGAAAACGAGTGGCATCAAGTCCTTGGCGCATCTCGATGGAAGCAAGACCGTTGCGGTGATTGCGGACTCGGTGAGCGAACGCCGATTGCTCGCAGGGGATCTGGAAATCTCGCCGGACGTTCAGTCGCTTGATCGACTCGTCGCCCAGTATCCCGGCGTTTATCGTGTGTTCGCCGACAACGTTATGACGGTTGACCTGGGCGTCGCGTTTGATGATAGCTATGAGGGGGAGTGCGTCAAAAACCTCAATGCCGCGCTGTACGACATGGATCGAGACGGCACGATAGAGCGCATTGTGGGCAATTACAAGGCAGGAGCGACGACGGGCGGGCAAGGAGCAGAATCATGACAAATGACGAGCGCCGCTTGCGTCGAAAGGGTTTGGTTGCCGCGGCTATCGGTGTTTTGGCCAGCGTTGTCCTATTGAGCCTGCTCTACATGGTCGGCACGCATCAGTGCCTCGATAAAACGCTTGGGTTTGGCCAGGAAACCATGGTGTTCCTGGAAAACGCCTGCGAAAAATACGATCGATATGAACAGGGAAGAAAAACCGAGGCGACGCACAATTTGGATGCGGCGCTCGAGTCGTTTGCGACGTTCCTGCCGCCTGACCGATTTGAAGTCAACAACGATCTGGTCGAGGAATATGTCCATACCGAGAGCCTTTCGGGAATGTTGGTCATGGACGCCGATGGTCATATGGTCGCCCATTACGATATCGACGGCCGCGATCCACTCATGCTGTGGCGAGAGGAGCTGGCCTGTTCGTCGATCGCATCGATGTATAGAGGGTCCAAAGTTTCCTACTCGACTGTCGTTGAGCGTCGCGGTGTCGACTTTGCCGTGAGTGCCGTTCCATACGGTGATGGGGTGGCGTTGGGGTATCGATCCCTTGCGGCTGAGCCCGCCGATGACTATTCATACACGATCGCCGACGTCCTTGTGAACAACACGTTCCATCAGAGTCCAACAGTGCTTGTGATGCGCGATGCGCAAATCGTTTCTTCAAACGATTCGACCGTCGATATAACCCTTGCCCGGCTTCTCGCCGATAGCGGAATTGACTGGAAAGACGAGGGCGTAACACGTATCGAATATCGGGGGACCACCTTATATGCTGTGCGTGCGGCATATAAGGACTACCGCCTGTTTGCGCTATATCCCAAATCTGAGGTCATGTCCGACAGGATTTCATTTGTCGCCGTCGGCGTCTTGGTGTGCCTTGCGTTTTGGGTCGTGGTACTGTTGGCTCGAAATATCGCTGACCACCGCAATTTGGTCGAAAAGGATAAACAGCTCGGCATTATCAATGCCATAAGCGCCATCTACGATTCGACCTTCCTTTTGCATCTTGACACCCTCGAGATCGAGGGAATCAATATGTCGCCAGCGATAGCGAAGATATTTGCCGAGCACAACGAGGCATATGACTTTATGGACACGGCCTGCCGGGATATCGTGAGCCCCGAAAGCCGCGAAGCGGTTGTGGGACTCGTAGATATAAGTACGCTTCGAGAACGTATGGAGGGCGTGCCGTACTTGACTGCGGAGGTGCGAGATTGCCGGGGTGCTTGGTACTCGCTGCAGGTTGTTCCCCAGCATCGCGATGAGCAAGGGCGGCTGGAATCGGTTGTCGTGGCGACGCTCAACATCTCGATGGCCAAGCATGCCGAGGAGCTGTCATACCAAGATAAACTGACGGGGCTTCGCAACCGCAACTATCTTGAATCGCGCGGAGATAGCCTGGTAGACGAGGACTTGCCAGTGAGCGTGATTATGTTGGACTGCAATTATCTCAAGCGGACCAACGACATCTATGGTCACGAGATGGGGGATGAACTGCTGCGACGGACGGCGTCCGTGCTGCGGCGGGTGGCTGGTGCGGATTACCTGCCGATGCGCGTTGGCGGCGACGAGTTTTTGCTGGTTTGCCCCCATACTGACAACGAGTCTGCGCTCGGGCTGGAACAGGATCTTCGTCTCGGTCTTGCCGCGGTAAGCGATGAGGCCCTGACGGTCAGCGCATCGATTGGCGTGGCGACCGTCGAGACGGCTGGAAATACGCTGGCCGATGTATATCGTGTCGCCGACCACAATATGTATCGGGATAAGCGCATGGTCCACGCACGGGGCGCGGACTGCTAATCTTGCCCCCGCCAGTCCATACATCGTAGGATGTTGAATCGGTGCTTGCGATAATAAGTCGGTCCAGGCGGGGATAATAGACGTCTGAAATTTCTTTCTGAGAGGGGATCTCAATGATTAGTTTTGACTACAAGCCGCAGGGTGTATGCTCTCGCAATATCCATCTCAATCTCTCTGACGATGGCAGCAAGGTGCTGGGCGTCGAGTTTACCGGCGGCTGCGATGGCAACCTCAAGGCCATCTCCAGGCTGGTCGAAGGCGCTCCCGCCGACCGTGTAATCGAGGTTCTCGCCGGTAATACCTGCGGTATGAAAAAGACCTCTTGCGCCGATCAGCTCACGCGCGCCATCGAGGCCGCTCGCGCAGAGATCGCCTAATGGGCATCGCTGATCGCTTTAAGAATGGAATAACGCGTCGAGGTTTTGTGCTGGGTGGCGCCGCTACCGGTGCTGCTGCCGTACTGGCCGGTTGCTCGAAAAAAACGGGCACGAGTGATGACACCGCTGGCGAACCACAGGTTATCAAGGATGATTCGAAGATTGTCTCGATCACTGATGAGTACGAAGCTGTTGATATCGATCTTGAGCCCGCGGCCTCGTGGACGCTGCCGCTGGGCACGCTGCTGTACTACTGCGATGGTGACTATGCTGCCGCGATGATGGCGCCTGCTTCTGCCCTGCATGCCAATACGCTTGGTGTGCTCAACCTGGGCGACGGCTCGCTTACCACACTTATCGAGGATCCCATTGAGGGAACCGGTTATGCGTTTTACGACGTTCGCGCGGGTGATGGCGTGTTCGCGTGGGTCGAGATGAACTTTGCCAATGCGTCTTGGAAACTCTATGCGCAAAATCTTGCAGGCTCCTCCCTTGCCGGCAACGCTGTCGAGCTCGACCGCGGTGGCGAAAATTACGATCCGCCGCTCTTCACGGCGTATGGATCGTCGGTCATCTGGTATAAGATGCCTTCGTCCGGCGGCACCAAGACGAGTAACGATTCGTACTGCTACCGTCAGTCGCCCAGCGAGTCCAAGCCCGAGGCTATTTGGAAGTCGACGGGCCGCTTCGCATCCGCCCCGCGTGTGAGCGACGGCATCCTGACCATCTCGCCCCGCGTGCACAATGATGAGGGCGTCTATTACGGTATGACGGCGATCGACCTGACTGACGGCAACAACACGAAGCGAGCTCAGCTGGTGCTGCCTTCGTCGGTTTCGCCTTTCGAGGCCGTGTATATGGGCGACACCTTCGTGTTCTCCATTGAGGCGACGTATAGCGGTGTGGGTAGCCTGGGCAATATGGGCACCTATATCGGTAGCGAGGGCGGGCCGTACCTCTTCCTTTCGCGTGAGCCGCTCGCGTGCGCCGCGGGAAGGAAAAATAAATACCTGGTTAAAGTTCAGGCGTCGCATTTTTTGATTGACACTTCGGCCAAGACCTACGGCTCGCTCCTGTCGCCCGACCGAGCCTTGGAGTATGGCGATTATCCTGCTACGGCGGGCAAATCGAGCTCGTTCTTAACGTACGCAACGGTGCGTAACAGTCAGGGAATTCCCGAGACGGTTACCGCTCGCTTGTTCTCTCTTTAGTCTCCGAGGGGTTAAAAAGGCGTCGACAGGGGAATAAGCGCGTTGTGACTATGAGTACCGCCCGCCGAGCTATCGCACCCATGCGATACCCGGTGGGCTCAGGTGCGTTAAAATGAGCTTGTTCTTAGCTAATTGAGACAGGGGGGCCGTGTTATGGCTTCAGATGCAAAAAAGATTCTGCTGGTCGAGGATGAGAAGGCAATCCGTGACGCTGTCGCTGCCTATCTCGAGCGCGAGGGCTATTGGGTTGTGGGCATGGGCGACGGCCAGTCCGCTATCGAGGAGTTCGAGAAGCATCAGTTCGACCTGGTCGTGCTCGACCTCATGCTCCCTAAGATTCCCGGCGAGCGCGTTTGCCGCACCATTCGCGACACCTCGGATGTCCCCATCATTATGCTGACGGCCAAGGGCGAGATCGAGGACCGTATTATCGGCCTCGAGCTCGGTGCCGACGACTACCTGATCAAGCCGTTCTCGCCGCGCGAGCTTGTCGCGCGCGTGCGCGCCTTGTTCCGCCGTGCCCACCAGGCCGATGAGCCGGCCGTCGAGGTGCTCGACTTTGGCGATCTGGTCATTGACATCTCGGGCCACAAGATTTTGGTCGAGGGCAAGGAAGTCGACCTGACGGCTTCCGAGTTCAAGCTGCTCACCACGCTTGCCCGTCACCCCGGCCGCGTCTACAACCGCATGGAGCTGGTCGAGAAGGTGCTCGGCTACGACTTTGAGGGTTACGAGCGCACTATCGACAGCCACGTGAAGAACCTTCGCGCCAAGATGGGCGACGACCCCAAGAAGCCCAAGTGGCTCTACACCGTCCACGGTGTCGGCTACCGCTTCGAGGCTCCGACCAAGACCGATAAGTCGGACGAGAAATAAAGGAAATCACATATGACACCTGCGCGCTTTGAAATCGGGCAAAAGCATAAGCAGGAGAACGAGGCGGGTTCCAAGGCTAGTTGGAACACGCCTCGTTCCGATTCACGGCCGACGATGAGCTATCCCTCGCGCATGGCCCTGGCTTTTGCCCTGACATCGCTCATGACGGTATTGGTATTGGTGGGCGTAGTCTCCGTTGTATGGGGCACGGTTTTTACGGATTACACGCGCTCCAATATTGTCGAAATCGCCAATTCCGCTGCCGAAAAGTTGGCAACGTCATATGAGGAAAACGGTTCTTGGACCGCGGGGGAGCTGCGTACGGTCGCGACATCGAGCTTGGTGTCCGACGATCTTGGTATGCAGGTCGTCAATAAAAAGGGCGTCATCGTCTACGACGACTCGTGGCCCTCGGCAAGCGCTACTGCCGATGTACGCGAAAATCAGGCGACGACCGACGATGCGAGCGGAAAGAGGGCATCGCACAGCCCAGTCTCGTCTGCTCCCACCGATTCCAATAGTGTTGCCAACGTTGAGATCGTGACATCCTCCGGCGAGCACGTGGGTCAGGTCAAATTGTGGGCGGTTGGCTCCGATGCCCTGCTCACCAGGGCAGACTCGGCATTCAGAGAGAAGACCTTTAACGCCATGGCCCTTGCCGCGGTTGTGGCCGTCTGCATCTCGGTCGTTATCGGAGCGCTTGTGTCGCGCATGCTTACCAAGCCGATTCATCGAATTACGAGCACGGCCAAGCAAATTCGCGACGGCGATCTGTCCGCTCGTACAGGCCTGCGCGGCGATGACGAGATTGATCAACTGGGCGAGACCTTCGACGAGATGGCCACCTCACTCGAAAAGGATATGAAGCACGAGAAGCGCCTGACCTCTGATGTTGCCCACGAGCTGCGCACGCCGCTCATGGCCATGCTTGCGACGGTCGAGGCCATGCAAGACGGTGTGTATCCCACCGACGACGAACACCTGGAGACAGTCGCATCCGAAACGCGTCGTCTGGCCCGTCTGGTGCAGCAGATGCTCGATCTGTCGCGCATGGAAAACAGCACCGCGCCGCTCAACCTGGAACCGGTGGACATGGTTCCGTTCGTACGGTCGATTGTGAACGGCCAGGAGCGCCTTTTTGCCGACCGTGACCTGCGTTTGCGCTTTGCAGATGAGACGCAGGGTCACGATGACGTTGTCGAGGCAGATCCCGACATGATCACGCAATGCGTCATCAACCTCTTGAGTAACGCCATGCGCTATACCCCCGAGGGGGGTTGGGTCGTGGTGTCGGTGCTCAGCGACCGCAAGCACGTCGATATCGCGGTTTCGGACACGGGCATCGGTATCGCCAAGGATGATTTGTCTCGCATCTTCGGTCGTTTTTGGCGTGCCGACGCCAGCCGCGCCCGCGAGGCGGGCGGTCTGGGCGTGGGCCTTGCCGTGACCAAGCAAATCGTCGAGCGCCACCATGGCTATATATCCGTGGAGTCGGAGCTTGGAAAGGGTACGACTTTTACGATTCATCTGCCTCGCGAGCACACGGCGGACGCGGCATCTACTACAATGGAGCACTAGCTTTTCGCTATTCGGTGAAGGAGGGGTTTCGTCCCTGCCGCTCCGAGTTTGCGAAAACGTGCGGGGAAGAACCCGCATTACTGTCGTATTTAGGTAAGGAGTGACTCACGTGACAACGATGGAGCGTCGTCCGGATTCCCGTGGCAAGGTTCGTGATATCTACGATGCCGGCGAAAACCTGCTGATGGTCGCCACCGACCGCATTTCTGCGTTCGACTTTATTCTCCCCGACGAGATTCCGTTTAAGGGAGAGGTGCTCAACCGCATCTCGGCATTCTGGTTCGATAAGTTTGCCGACATCGTTCCCAATCACCTCGTCTCCATCGACCCGGCGGATTTCCCCGAGGAGTTTGCCGAGTATCGTGACTACCTCGCAGGCCGCGCCATGCTGGTCAAGAAGGCCCAGACGATTCCTATCGAGTGCATCGTCCGCGGCTATCTGACCGGTTCGGGCAAGAAGACCTATGACGAGAACGGCACCGTCTGCGGCATTCAGCTGCCCGAGGGTCTGACCGAGGCCTCCAAGCTCCCCAAGCCGCTGTTCACGCCGTCCACGAAGGCCGAGATCGGCGACCACGACGAGAACATTTCGTTCGAGCGTTGCTGCGAGATCGTGGGTGAGGACATCGCCACGCAGATTCGCGACCTGTCCCTCAAGATCTACAAGGCCGCTGCCGAGTACGCCGCGACCCGTGGCATCATCATCGCCGATACCAAGTTCGAGTTTGGTGTCATCGATGGCAAGGTCACGCTGATCGACGAGTGTCTCACGCCCGACTCCAGCCGTTTCTGGCCTGCTGCCAGCTACGAGGAGGGCAAGATTCAGCCTAGCTACGACAAACAATTCGTCCGCAATTGGCTCAAAGCCAACTGGGATATGACGGGGGAGACCCCTCACCTGCCCGCCGAGGTCATCGATGGCACGTCCGAGCGCTATCGCGAGGCCTTCCAGATCATCACGGGCTCCCAGTTCACAAGCATGAAGGAGAACGCATAAGTGAGTACCCGTAGCGCCACGAACAAGCGTACGCAATCCCACGAAGTTACCGGGGTTGCGCGCAAGTCCGCCGCATCTGCTAAACCCGCCCGCCAGGCAGCGAGCTCCGTTCGCGTCGTGCCGGCTTCGTCTAAGGCACGCCGCAAAGAGCTCGAGAAGGGTGAAAACCTGGAAGGTCTTTCCAAGGAGGAGAAGCGCGCCCGCAAGGCGAAGCAGCGTGCTCGTGAGGATCGTATCTACACGGTGTCGAATATCCTCCTCAAGCAGGATGAGGACTACACCAAGCGCCGTCGTATCTGGTGGGCCGTGCTCGCCATCGGCATGGTACTCGTCGTGGCAATTTGGGCTTCGCTCTACTTCGCTCCCGGCGGTACGGTGTCCAGTCCCGTCCAGATGGTCGGCATCGTTTTGTCCTATGTCATCATTCTGGGTGATTTTATCTACGACTTCGTTCGTATTCGTCCCCTGCGCAACATGTACCGCGCGCAGGCCGAGGGCATGTCCGAGAACAAGCTCAACGCTCTTATCGAGCGCGCAGCTGCCGAGGAGGACAAGAAGGACTCCAAGAAGAAGTAGCGTTTGCATTCATACTTATCGCTAAGATATAAGGCGCGTCGTTTTTGCGGCGCGCCTTTTTACTGTTCTATAGATAGATGGAGTGGCACATGATTCGAGCTGCCCTGACGGTCGAAGAGGCTCTGGAGGGCATGAAGGCCCTGGAGCCCAAGATTAAAAACTACGCGCGCCTGGTCGTCTGCAAGGGCGTAAACGTCAAACCCGGCCAGGAGGTTGTCGTTCAGTCTCCGGTCGAGTGCGCGCCTTTTGCCCGCGTGGTGGTCGCGGAGGCTTATGCCGCCGGCGCTGGCCACGTGACGGTCATTTGGGCCGATGATGCCGTGACGAGGCTCACGTACGAGCATGTCGATAAAAGCTATTTTGAGCAGACGCTCGAGTGGAAGCGCCTGCAGCTGGATTCCCTGGCCCAGGACGGTGCCTGCTTTATCTTTATCGAGGGTGCGGATCCTGCGGCTCTCAAGGGTATCGATCCCGCCAAGCCCGCTGCAGCTTCTAAGGCAAGGAACACACAGTGCAAGGTCTTCCGCCGTGGACTGGACTACAACATCAACCCGTGGTGTATCGCCGGCGCTCCGGTCGTGGCTTGGGCGCGCGAGGTGTTCCCGGGAGACGCCGATGAGGTTGCAATCTATAAGCTGTGGAATGCGATTCTGCACACCGCTCGTGCCGATGGCCAGGACCCGGAGAGCGACTGGGAGCTTCATGACGCGGCGTTCGAAAAGAACTTGCGCTTCCTGAACGACAATCGTTTTGACCGCCTGCATTACACCTCGGCAAATGGAACCGATTTGACGATTGGTATGACGAAGGGTCACGAGTGGGCCGGCGGCAAGGGTAAGACGCCCGATGGGCACCCCTTCTTCCCCAACATTCCCACCGAGGAAGTCTTCACCTCGCCTGATCGTATGCGTGCCGACGGTATCGTGTATTCGGCTATGCCGCTCATTCACCACGGTAACAAGGTTGACGATTTTTGGATTAAGTTCGAGGCCGGTCGCGTAGTGGACTACGATGCCCGTGTGGGTAAGGCGACGCTTGCGAGCATTATTGACACCGATGAAGGTGCCGCTCATCTGGGCGAGGTCGCGCTCATTTCCAAGAACACTCCGATCCGCGAAAGCGGCGTTCTGTTCTATGACACGCTCTATGACGAGAACGCTAGCTGCCATCTCGCGCTAGGTGTCGGTTTCCCCGAATGCATCGAGGGTGGGTACGACATGTCCAAGGAAGAGCTCCTGGAGCATGGCGTTAACGTCTCGAGCACGCACGTCGATTTTATGATCGGCACGGACGACATCGATATTACGGGCATTACGCCTGATGGACGTGAAGTTGTGATTTTCCAGAACGGCCAATGGAGTTGGGAATAGTCCCAGACCGTGGTACAATGCCACCCGCGGGCCGTTAGCTCAGCTGGCAGAGCAGGGGACTTTTAATCCCAAGGTCCAGGGTTCGAACCCCTGACGGCCCACCATAGAATAGAAAGCGATCGACTCCGGTTGGTCGCTTTTTTGTTGCCAAAGCATGGGTTCGAACCCGTCGGGGCGCGGAGCTGAGTAAACGCGCGAGCGTTTGCCAGCGCAGCGCGCAAGGCGCGAAGCGCCGCAGCGGCCGCCTGCGGAGCAGGCTGAACCCCTGACGGCCCACCATAGAAAAGAAAGCGATCGACTCCGGTTGGTCGCTTTTTTGTTGCCGGTGCACGGGTTCGAACCCGAACTTCTCTATATATAAGAACGCTTGGCGAACAAAACCTGCCTTTTACCGATGGGAAACAAATAGCTGATGCTTTTGGAGTAAAGTGGCGCTCCAGAGATGACCGATGCCTTAACACCTATAAACCAGCTGGTCATCGCCAATATCAGAAGCTGCTGCTTCAGTTTTAACCTCAGTGATGCGACTGAGGGACCTATTCATTTGTGAACAAAATATGGAGTGCGTGATTCCCGCCCGCGGGGGCCCTCCGGTCTGGCAATATATCTCCTTGCCGCGCGGCCCGGTGCAACCGGGAACCAGCGCAGGCGTGCACCTTGAGAACCGGATACTGCGAGGA
>JAXIYS010000053.1:0-24383 GCA_036304385.1 Collinsella sp.
CTCGGGCGGCGCGCCAGGGAGATAGTGGACGAGATAGTCGAGAAGCGCGGCCTCAAGAAGGAGTAACATCGGGGCTTGCAGCGACGGACCTCAGGACACTCTTACACCACGTCTGCGCGCGCCACCGACGAAATGGCGATGAATACACGATTTTAATCTAACTGTTAGTCTTTATAATGGACACATGTTGCGTAACTTAAGCAAATGCTATCTTTTTATATGTTGTAAGCAAAGTAGCAGTACTCATTTTTGCCATTTTTTGACCACGGCCTTTGTGGCAGACGCGCTGATGGGTTCGCATCCCATGAAATGGGCCCGAAAAAGGAAAGGCCTCCATCGCTGGAGGCCTAACAATTCTGTGGTGGGCGATGAGGGATGTCGCGTGCGGCTGGCGCCGCCCGCTTTCGCTTCGTCGCTTCGCTCCTCGCGTGCTGCGCTGGAAAACGCTTCGCGTTTCCTCAGCTCCGCATCCTGTCGGGCTCGAATCCCATGCGCTGCGCCCAAGACGATATGAGAAAGCCATTTGGGTCGCCTCCCCCGCGGCGCAGCTTCTTTCCGCGGGCTCGGGATGCCACAATGGGCTTTGAGTATCGGCCCGTACGGTAGCCCTTACCGCACCTGCGGGGAGGAGGCTTCCCATGCCCCATGTTACCTCCATCAGCCTGGACGTCCACGCGCGATCGGTCGCCGCCGCGGCGTTCAACCCCTTCACCGGCGAGGTGGTGCACCGTGACTTCGGGACGGACGCCGCCGAGATCGCGGAGTGGGCCCTCGGGTTCGAGGAGCCCAGGGCCTGCTACGAGAGCGGCCCCACCGGCTTCCACATGGCGCGCGAGCTGCGCGCGCTCGGCCTCGACTGCGCCGTGGCCGCCGTCTCCAAGATGCAGAGGCCGGCGACGGACGCGCGCCGCAAGAACGACCGGCGCGACGCCGAGTTCATCGCCCGCATGCTCGCCACCCACAACATCGTGGAGGTCCCGCTGCCCGATGCGGCCGTCGAGGCCGCCCGGGACCTCGACCGCGCCCTCGACGACGCCACGGCGGAGTACCGCCGCGCCAGGCAGCGACTCAACATGTTCCTGATCAGGCTGGGCCACGTCTGGGACGAGCGCAACGCCGACGGGACGAGGAAGGGATCCTGGACGCGCGCCCACTGGAGGTGGATATCCGGGATCAGGCTCGAGGGGCCCCAGCGCGACGTGCTCGAGTACTACGTCACGGCCGCGAGGTGCGCGGAGTCGGACCGCCGGCAGCTCGAGAAGAAGGTGCTCGCCCTCGCCCGGACCGACCGGTGGCGCCCGGCCGTCGAGGCGCTCTCCTGCATCAAGGGAATCGACACCCTGACGGCCTTCAGGCTCGCAGCCGAGGCGGGCTCCTTCACGAGGTTCCGGACGGCCCCGGCCTTCGCGAGCTGGTGCGGGCTAGTCCCGTCGGAGCGTTCGAGCGGCGAGACCGAGCGGCGCGGCGGGATAACCAAGACGGGCAACCGGCTCGCCAGGACGGCACTGGTGGAGTCGGCGTGGCACTACCTGACGTGCACGCCCCGCCCGAAGGCCCCGACGCCCGGCGCGGACGTCCCCGCGGCGATCCGGGCGCGCGCCGACGCCTGCACCGCCAGGCTCTGCCGCCGCCGCGAGGCGCTGGCGGCGGCAGGCAAGAGCTCGTGCAAGGCAAACGCCGCCGTCGCGCGCGAGCTCGCCTGCTGGGTCTGGGAGATCGGGCGCCGGGCGGAGGGGACCCTCAGCTGACCCCGTCGGACAACAAGCCTCCCGCCGGGAGGGCCCGCGCCTCGACGCATCGCCGGCGCGCGTTCACGAACCCTTTTTGGGCAGCCCAAGGGCCGCGCCCGTGAACAAGACTGGTTTCGGACGAGCGCGCCGGACGGAGAATCGAAATGCGGTGGGGTGCGCGGACATACCGGGCTGACCGCCGGCAGCGCGCCCGCAAGAGCCCGCGGATATTAGCTTGCCAGGCAAGCGTCGACTAAACGTGCAGCGTGCGCGGGCCCTCCCGACGGGAAACGAAAAAGCCCGGTTTAAAACCGGGCTCGAACAAACACGCCTATTGACAATGGCTTTCTCATATTAAAAGGAAAGGCCTCCATCGCTGGAGGCCTAACAATTCAGTGGTGGGCGATGAGGGATTCGAACCCCCAGCCTTGTGCGTGTAAAGCACCTGCGCTAACCGTTGCGCCAATCGCCCGCAGGGATTGAGTATAGCGGAAACCCCGTGCTGTTCACCGCTAATTCATAACGAAACTTACGCGGCGACTTCGGCGCCCTTGTCCTCATCGATAAAGAAGCGCTTGTACCAGATGAGGAACGTCAGCGTGGTATAGATCTTGCGCTGGTTGAGCGCGCGACCCTCAAAGTGATCGTCAAGCAGTTTCATGAGTGCATCGGTGTCAAAGAAATCGGCAGCCCACGGTGCGGTGAAGTATTCCTTTACGTAGTCGTAGTACTTTTGCTCGCGCAGCCAGAACTTGACCGGTACGGGGAAGCCCACCTTCTTGCGCGTTGCCCACTCGTCGGGCAGCGTGCGGTTGGCGGCGTGACGCAGGACGAGCTTGCAGCCTTCTTCGTTAACACGGTAGTTGGCAGGAATGTGCTCGGCAAACTCCATGACCTTCTTGTCCAGGAACGGTACGCGAAGCTCCAGAGAATGCGCCATGCACATCTTATCGGCCTTGAGCAGAATGTCGCCCGGCAGCCACATGTTCATATCCAGATACTGTTTCTTGGAAAGCTCGCAGCAGTTGGGAACCTGCTTGTAGTACTCGGCGCACATCTCGGCGGCGTTTTTGCCGGTGTCATAAGCGGGCTTGAGCACCTCGTCGACCTCGGAGGGATCGAACACCTTTGCCTGACCCACATACCAGCGCTCGGGAACCTCGGCGCATTTCGTCAGGAAGTTGTGGCCCTTAAAGTAGGGGAGATGCTGAACGAGCGAGCCCAGGGCGCGACGTACGCCGAGCGGCACGCGCTTCTTAAAGGAGCGCATCTCGGGGGTGTCCTCGTACCACTCGTAGCCGGCAAACAGCTCGTCGGCGCCCTCGCCCGAAAGGACGACGGTGACCTCCTCGGAAGCCATCTGCGCCAGATAGTACAACGGCACGCTGGACAGGTTCGATTGCGGTTCGTCCATGTGATACTGGATATCGGGCAGTGCATCGAAGAACTCGTCGGCGGTAATCATCTTACGCACGTTCTTGATGCCCAGCTTGTCGGAAAGCTCGGCAGCGTAGTTGGTCTCGTTGAAGTTCTTGTAATCAAAGCCGACAGAATACGTGGTGTCGGGCATGAGACAGGCGGCAATGTAGCTGGAGTCCACGCCGCCAGAAAGGAACGAGCCCACCTTAACATCGGCGATTCGGTGTGCAGCGACGCTTTCGTGCACAACCTTGTCGCACTCGTCCACGTACTCCTCGAAGGTCTTGGAGTTGTCGTCGGTGAAGTCACAGCTCCAGTAACGCTTGATGTCCATGGTGTTGGTCGTCAGGTCATACGTAAAGCAATGCGCCGGGGCAAGCTTGAACACGCCCTTAAAGAAGGTCTCCTCCGTGGCGGGGAATTGCAGCGTCAGGTAGGGGCGCAGCGCGTCGTGGTTGACAGCCTTCTCAAACTTGGGATGGTCCAGGAAGCTCTTGATCTCGGAGCCAAACAGCAGCGAGCCATCGGATGCCTGGTAGTAATAGAACGGCTTGATACCAAAGATGTCACGAGCGCCAAAGAGTTTGTTCTTGTTCTGGTCATGAATCACGAACGCGTACATGCCGCGTAGGCGGTTGACCAGGTCCTCGCCCCACTCCTCGTAACCGTGTACCAGGACCTCGGTATCGGCGTTGCAGTGGAAGGCGTAGCCGGCTGCCTCCAGCTCGGCGCGAAGCTCCTGGAAGTTGTAGATCTCTCCGTTGAAGACAATCGTGACCTTGCCGTCGTCGCTCGACATGGGCTGAGCTCCAGCTTCGGAAAGATCAAGAATCGAAAGACGACGGAAGCCGAGGGCAACGTTGTCGACGATATGCTGGCCGCCCATATCGGGACCACGGTGGATGATGCGATTCATCATGGCCGTGAGAACCAGCTCACTCTGTTCATCTGTACCGGTAAAACCGACAAAACCGCACATGCAAGATCCTTTCTGCTGACGGCTCAGGTGTACTGCCGCAAGGATTGTGGCAGCTGATGTCAAATAATCTTTACTATCATGCCAATCTTTTGTTTCGTGATAGGGCATAAGCGCCGAGCGAACCGAAAAAACCACGGCGTGACTCGTCCGGGCTTCCGGTAGCGGTTCCAAGATTTAGCAATCTGTGCCCGATACAAGATTGGGCGGCATATTACGATGGCTGCTAGTATTGAAAGGGTTTTGTTGAATCGGTTTGGTCTCGAGGCAATTGAGGCTGGGCTTAGCGAGAGGGGTCGTTGTATGTCGGATAGCACGCCGCGAGAAAAACTGACACTTAAGCGCTATATAGAATTGCTCGAGGCGGAAGGCGTGGTCGTCTCCAAGCCGGCAGTGCCATGCGATTGGCCTATTGAATTTGCGACTGACGATTCGCGCCAAGTGCGTCCGGGCACGCTGTTTGTCTGTAAGGGGCGTGCATTTAAGCGCGAGTATCTGGTGTCGTCGATTGCCGACGGCGCCGTCGCCTATGTGTCCGAGACGGATTACGGCGTCGATGCCCCCGCGATTATCGTCAACGATATCCGCCGTACGCTCGCTGTGGTGGCGGACGCCTATTACGGTCATCCCTCGGGCAAGGTGGAGGTCTGCGCTTTTACGGGCACCAAGGGCAAGTCGACCTGCAGCTTTTATCTGCGCGGCATTCTTGCCAACGAGGCTAAGCTCACGGGTTGTCATCGACCCGCTCTTAATACGGGCATTGAGTTCGACGACGGCATCGAGGCAGGCCCTTCCAAACTGACGACCCCCGAATCCTTCCTGCTGCAGTCTCGCATCGCGCATGCTGCGGAGGCGGGTGCCCCGTGGCTGGTTATGGAGGCATCGAGCCAGGGCCTCAAATACGAGCGCACGGGCAAGATCGCCTTTGAAGTCGGCGCCTTTACCAATATCGGCGAGGATCACATTTCGCCGATTGAGCATCCCACGCTTGAGGATTACTTTGCCAGCAAGCTCAAGATTTTTTCGCAGAGCCGCTTTGCTGTGGTCAACCTCGATATGGACCACGTCGACCGCGTGCTCGAGGCGGCGTCCCGCTGCGAGCGCACGGTGACGTTCTCCCTGACCGACGAGCGTGCCGACGTGCTTGCGCTGGCGATTCGTAATGGTGACTGCGGCATGGTGGCAACGGTGCGCACGCCCCGCTTTACGCGCGACATGGTGATTCCCACGCCGGTTAAGTTCAATGTGTCCAACGCGCTTGCCGCTATTGCCTGCGCCGAGGCCCTGGGCATTTCCGAAGAGGGCATCGTCCATGGCTTTGAGGGCGTCTTCGTTCCCGGCCGCATGGAGCTCTATCCGTCCGCATCGGGCAAGATTTTGGGCGTCGTTGACTTTGCGCACAATGGCATGAGCCTCGAGACGCTTTTGCGCGACCTGCGCGAAAACTATCCCGAGCGTGAGCTGGCGGTTGTCTTTGGCGCAACGGGCGGCAAGGGTGTCGATCGCCGCACCACGATGGGTATTGCCGCCGGCAAGTACGCCGATCGCATCGTGATTACCGAGGACGACCCGGGTCCCGAAGACGTCGAGGACATTTGTGCCGAGATTGCGCGCAATGTACAGGCGCAGGGAAACGATAACTGGCAGATTGTGACCGACCGTACCGCCGCTATCGAGGCGGCCGTGCGCGAGACCGAGCGCCCCGCTGTGGTTATCGTGACCGGCAAGGGCGAGGAGGAATGCATGCTGCGCAAGAACGGACCCGAGCCCTGCGAGCGCGATGGCTTGGTTCTCAAGCGCATCCTTGCGGCGTACGATGCCTAAACGCTGCCGCCTTGAGGATGGCGCTTGCGAATCCTCGACGCCCGATGACCTAAGGCCTTCCAGGCGTGTTTGCCCTAGGGAAAACACGCTACCAAGATCAAACCCCATCTATGTAAACGGAGTGATTATGTCCCACAACACCCTGCCTACCGTCTCCGAGCTCTCGGGTGAGATACGCGAGCGTCTCGCAAAGGT
Source organism: Collinsella sp. (assembly GCA_036304385.1). Lineage (GTDB taxonomy): Bacteria > Actinomycetota > Coriobacteriia > Coriobacteriales > Coriobacteriaceae > Collinsella. Next base: position 6,145 of record JAXIYS010000053.1, read on the forward strand.
CAACTATGTCTTTACCGACCTCGATGCCACCATGCTCGCGCCCGGCTCGTGCGTGCTGCGCGACAACGACGGCAACCCCTCGACCAAGCTCGTCGAGGCTGTCGTGGCACTTGCCCGCGCCGGCATCCAGGTGGTTCCCACCTCGGGCCGCAACCGTACCATGATCCACGAGGATGCGCGCGTGCTCGGCCTCAACTCCTACATCGGCGAGATGGGCGGCCTGGTCATGTACGATCTCAAGGCCAACGATTGGGAGTATCTGACCGGCGACATGCCCTACGACCCCGCCTGCGGCCTCACGCCGCATCAGGTGATCGAGCAGACTGGCGTGTGCGAGAAGATTCTCGCCCGCTGGCCGCATAAGATCGAGTACCACAATGACATGTCGACTGGCTACAAGTACCGCGAGGTCACCGTCGGCATGCGCGGCGATGTGCCCGACGACGAGGTCCAGGCCATCCTGGACGAGGCCGGCTGCGGCCTGGTCTGGGCCTGCAACGGTCACCTGACGCATCTGTCCAAGCCGACGACGCTCGAGCTCGAACGCGTCGAGGACGGCCGCGCGTTTAACATCAATCCCGCCGGCCTCAACAAGGGCGTTGCCATCGCACGTTTCTGTGAGCGCCTGGGTATCGAGCGCGAGGAGACGCTGGCGCTCGGCGATTCCGAGTCCGACTTCTACATGGCTGACCACGTGGGTACGTTCTGCCTGGTCGAGAACGGTTTGACCAGCGCCGGCGCGCCCGAGTTCCTGGATGCCTGCGATAACGCCTACGTCACGCGCGGAAAGATTGTCGACGGCTGGGCGGCAACGGCAGAGCTGCTCGTCGCGGCCCGCTCGTAGTGCGGTCCTATCGTTCTGAGCCATATCTTTTCGAGAGAGAATCTGGTGAGGTAATGTCCGATATCGAGAATCTGGCTGGCGACACACGCCCCATTGGCGTATTCGACTCGGGCCTGGGCGGTCTGACGGTTGCGCGCGCGATTGCGACGGCGTTGCCGCACGAGTCCGTCTACTACTTCGGCGACACCAAGCGCTGCCCCTACGGCACCCGCACCGAGGACGAGGTGCGCTCGTTTGCGCTGCAGGCGGGCCGTTGGCTGTCGAAGCACGACGTCAAGATCATGGTCATCGCCTGCAATACGGCGACCGCTGCGGCCTTGCGTTTGGCCCAGCAGGTGCTCGACGTCCCCGTCATCGGTGTGATTGCACCGGGCGCACGCGCGGCAATCAACAGCACCCGCACGCGCCGGGTGGGCGTGCTCGCCACCAACCTCACCATTCGCTCAGGCGCTTACACGCGTGCCATTCAGGACCTGGATGCCGGCGTCGACGTATACGGCTGCCCTGCCTCGAGCTTTGTCGAGGTCGTTGAGCACGAGCTCGCCTCGGGTGCGCATCTGCAAGAGCAGTGGCTCGAGAACGAGGACATCTTTGATACGCCTGCCATACGCGCGCTGGTCGGCGCCACGGTTGAACCGCTGCGCGACCACGGCATCGATACCGTGGTGCTCGGCTGTACGCATTTCCCGCTGCTCGTGGGGCCTATTCGCCATACGCTGGGTCCCGGAGTGCGCGTGGTGAGCTCCGCCGAGGAGACCACGCGCGAGCTGACCGATATTCTCACGCGCCGCGAGCAGCTGGCGGGCGACGCTGCCGAGCCGCAGCATCGTTTTGCAACGACGTCCGATAACATTGCCGAGTTTGCGGTGGCGGGCAGTTTTATCTTTGGCCAGCCGCTCAAGAGCATTGAGCATATCGATATCGACGAACTGAAATAGATATAAGGTCACCGACCAAAGGCTCACGTTCACCTTTTGCCGAAAGGATATTTCTATGGAGTACATGCAGGTCAATCGCGCCAACGGCCGCGCCGCCGATGAGCTGCGCCCCATCAAGCTTACTCGCGGCGTCATGAAGCACGCCCACGGTTCGTGCTTGGCCGAGTTTGGCGATACGCGCGTGCTGTGCGCTGCCACCATCGAGGAGGGCGTGCCGGGCTGGCGCAAGGGCGCCAAGGCCGGTTGGGTAACGGCGGAGTACGCCATGCTGCCGGCATCGACCGGCAAGCGCTGCAAGCGCGAGCATGCCAACCGCAAGGGCCGCTCCATGGAGATCGAGCGCCTCATCGGTCGCAGCCTGCGTACCGTCGTCAATATGAAGGCACTCGGCGAGTACACCGTTACCGTCGACTGCGACGTGATTCAGGCAGACGGCGGCACGCGAACGGCGAGCATTACCGGCGCCTGGGTGGCACTGCACGACGCCCTTGCCATGTGGGTCGAGGCGGGTAAGCTCGAGCGCATCCCGCTCACGGGCCAGGTCGCCGCGATTTCCATGGGCGTTGTCGACGGCAACACCCTGCTCGACCTGGATTATTCCGAGGACAGTCACGCCGAGGTCGACATGAATCTTGTCGCCACCGATACCGGTGAGATGATCGAACTTCAGGGCACTGGCGAGCAGGCGCCCTTCGACCGCAAGCGCCTCAATGCCCTGCTCGATTTGGGCGACAAGGGCATTGCCGAGCTCATCGAGCTCCAGCGCCAAGCTCTCGCCTAGCCTGCCAAAAAGTGACAGGTTTATTTTGGCAGGTTTTATCTGCGGAAACGCCGATAGATAAGGTTGATGCCACATGAAAGGGGAGACGCCGACGAACCGGTCCCTTTTACGTGACTTTGCTATACGGACAAGGAGACCACTCATGGCACTTGAGAAGATCGACATCGACACCCTCGACCCGGCGGCGACCATCGTCGTGGCAACGGGCAACGCCCATAAGCTCACCGAGATCGAGGCCATTTTGGGCAAGGTTATGCCCGAGGTTCGCTTTGTGGCACTCGGTCAGCTGGGCGATTTTGAGGACCCCGAGGAAAACGGCACGACGTTTTTGGAGAACGCCATCATCAAGGCGCAGGCTGCCGTCGAAGAGACGGGGCTCATGGCCATTGCCGACGATTCGGGCCTGGTCGTCGACGCGCTGGACGGTGAGCCCGGTGTGTATAGCGCGCGCTACGCGGGCGTTCACGGCGACGATGCCGCCAACAATGCCAAGCTGCTCGTGAATCTGGAGGGCGTGGCCGACGAGGACCGCACTGCGCGCTTTATGAGCGTCGTCGCGCTCATCGACACGGACGGTTTGGTCACCTATGGTGAGGGCGCCTGCGAGGGCGTTATCGCGCACGAGGGCCGCGGCGATCACGGCTTTGGCTACGACCCGCTGTTCCTGCCGGTCGACACGCCGGGCAAGACCATGGCCGAGCTGACGGCGGACGAGAAGAACGCCATCAGCCATCGATTCCATGCGCTCGAGCACCTATCCGCCAAACTGACGGGCGAGGAGTAGGCCGTGCGTGCGGTGGTGCAGCGCGTGCTCAACGCCGGCGTGACGGTCGACGGCGAGTGCGTGGGCAAAATTGGGCGCGGCTATCTGGTGCTGCTGGGCGTGGGCCACGGCGACACGCGCGCCGAGGCCGATAAGCTGTGGGGAAAGCTCCGGGGCTTGCGCATTAACGAGGACGAGAACGGCAAGACCAACCTGGCACTTGCCGATGTCGACGGCGAGGTTCTCGTGGTGTCGCAGTTCACGCTGTTCGCCGATTGCCGTCACGGCCGCCGCCCATCGTTTACGGATGCCGGCGCCCCCGATGTCGCCAACGAGCTCTACGAGTACTTCCTGACGCTCGTTCGCCAAGATGTCGAACACGTGGCGCACGGCATCTTTGGCGCCGATATGAAAGTCGATCTCGTCAACGACGGCCCATTCACCATCGTCTTGGATACCGATAGTCTGTAAGTAGTCAATTTGGGACCGGGCTTTTTTAGCTACTTGCGTATGGCCACAACAGGGTGCTATAGTATTAGAGTTTTGTCTATCTTAGGGGTATTATCCCCTTTTTGAATTGCACCTTCTGGAGGCCCTGTTCATGGAAGAGATGGAAGTCAATCACGTCGACGACATCCACGAGAAGCTGACCGATATGGTGGGCGATCGCGTTAAGGTGAAGGCCAACATGGGCCGCACCCGCGTCGTCGAGCGCATGGGCACCATCAAGAGCGTCCATCCGGCAGTCTTTATCGTCGAGGTCGACGAGCGCCGTGGCCGCAAGTCGCGTCAGTCCTACCAGTATATTGATGTTCTCACCGGCCAGGTCGAGCTGTTCGACCCCGAGAGCGGCGAGCACATTTTTACCCCGCTCGGCAATCAGCTCGAGGAGCACTAGCGGTGACCGATTGGTCCCTGACCCTTTCCGCGCCGGCAAAGATCAACCTCTATCTGGGGGTTCATACCGAGCGCGACGACCGCGGCTACCATAAGGTCGATTCCCTGATGGCAGCCGTCGGTCTTGCCGATATCGTGACAGTCGCCCCGGCGCAGGAGCTGACCGTCCAGACGATTCCGGCATCCGACTTTCCCATGCAAAAGAATACGGCGTATCGTGCTGCGCTCGCTATGTCCGAGCATTATGGTCGCGAAGCCAATGTCTGCATCACGATCGAGAAGCGCATCCCGCTGTGTGCCGGCCTGGGCGGTCCTTCGACGGATGCCGCGGCGGTCATTGTCGCCTTGGCAGAGAGTTGGGGTATCGACCGTGCCGATCCCGCGCTGGACAACATCGCGCGCGGCATTGGCGCCGACGTTCCCTTCTTTTTGCATGCCAGCCCTGCATTTTACGTGGGTGGGGGAGACGTGCTGGCAACCGAGTACCCCGCACTGCCCGCGACACCCGTCGTGCTGGTCAAGCCGCGCGAGGCAAGCGTTTCAACAATTGAAGCCTATCGACGTTTTGACGAGACCCCAGCGCCTGCGGACAAGCCCGGAGCGATCGCATCTGCCCTTCGCTCGGGAGACGCAGAGGCGGCCTACGCGCTCGTCCACAACAACCTGGGTGTCATTTCCGCGCAGATGGAGCCGCGGATTCAAACGGTGCTCGACTGGCTTCGTTCACAGGACGGTACCGTTGCCGTAAACGTGTGCGGTTCGGGTGCCTGCTCGTTTGCTCTCTGCGATACCGCCGCCACGGCAGTCAATCTTGCGGCAGACGCTCAACAAAACGGCTGGTGGGCTTATGCAACGGAGCTCGTTTCCGACACGGTTCGCATTGAAGCGCCAAAGAAGTAAAAATTTCTCTGGCACACGACGGAAATCTTTGTTACTATAGTCGAGCTAACGGGTTGTGGCTCAGTTTGGTAGAGCACTGCGTTCGGGACGCAGGGGTCGCTGGTTCAAATCCAGTCAACCCGACCAGAGCATGAGGAGGGACCGCTTCTTGCGGTCCCTTTTTTTAGCTATTGTTGTGATACCGCGATACCCGCGGTATACTCATTCGAGCTTGTCTCGCTGTATTGTGGAGGTCTACATGTTTGGACTGAGGGCTCCTGAGCTCATCATTATTCTCGTTGTTGTCCTGATTATCTTTGGACCTAAGAACCTGCCGAAACTCGGTAAGTCCCTCGGCTCTACCGTCAAGAATATCCGCGAGGGTATGGAGGGCGACGATAAGGGCGAAACCAAGCAGGCCGAGGACGTTGTGGTCGAGGAGTCCAAGGAGGACAAGGAGATCGCAGAGCTCGAGGCCAAGCTCGCTGCCGCCAAGCAAAAGAAGGCAGAGGACAGCGACGCGGACGCAGAGTAGTCCCATCCCTTTGGGGTGAGCACCTGACCGGCTTGCCCGCAGGCTAGCCGGTCTTTTTCGTTTTTGTTGACAGTTGATCGTTACATCATAGTTGGGGAGATATCCGTATGGACGCAAGCCAGATCGTACTGACCGCTGAGGGCCGCCAGAAGCTCGTCGAGGAGCTCGCTTGGCGTGAGGGCGATTACGCCAAGGAGATCGTCGAGGACATCAAGGAAGCCCGCGCGTTCGGCGACCTTTCGGAGAACTCCGAGTACGATGCCGCCAAGGACAAGCAGGCACAGAACGCCGCTCGTATCGCCGAGATTCAGGCCATCCTCGCCAACGCTCAGATCGCTGCCAGCACGGGCGACCTAACCGTCTCCATTGGCTCGACTGTTACCCTGGTCGACCCCAACGGTGAGCTCATCGAGGTCACGCTTGTCGGTACCACCGAGACCAACTCGCTTGAGCACAAGATTTCCAACGAGTCTCCGGTCGGCCACGCCATCATCGGTCACGGCGAGGGCGACTCCGTCGAGGTCGTTACGCCTTCCGGCAAGACTCGCGTCTACACCATCGCCAAGATCGCACGCTAGACCACGGTCCCGCGTAAAGGTATGTTTTCGCTCCCTGGGACCGAATCCTGGGGAGCGTTTTAGTTTGAGGAGCTAAACTTATGGCAGAGAACCAGAACGCCGCCGATCAGGCATCGACGCTCAACGACGAGCGCGCCACCCGCCTGGCCAAGCGCGCCGCCCTGTTCGAGGCGGGCCAGAACCCCTATCCCGAGCACTCTGAGCTTGAGGACTACGTCGCCGATATCGAGGCTAAGTACGCCGAGCTTGCCGATGGCGAGGACACCGAGGACGTCGTGAAGATCGCCGGCCGTGTGGTTGCCAAGCGCGGTCAGGGCAAGATTATGTTCATCGTCGTGCGCGACGCGACCGGCGAGATCCAGCTGTTCTGCCGCATCAACGATATGGACGAGGCCGCCTGGAACACGCTCAAGGCGCTCGACCTGGGCGATATCCTGGGCGTGGCCGGCGTAGTCGTGCGCACCAAGCGTGGCCAGCTTTCCGTTGCCCCCAAGAGCGCGACGCTGCTCTCCAAGGCCGTTCGCCCGCTGCCCGAGAAGTTCCACGGTCTCTCCGACAAGGAGACCCGCTATCGTCAGCGCTATGTCGACCTGATCGCCAACGACGACGTTCGCGAGACCTTCCGCAAGCGCTCGCAGATTCTCTCCACCTTCCGCCGCTTTATGGAGTCCGACGGCTACATGGAGGTCGAGACCCCCATTCTGCAGACTATCCAGGGCGGCGCTACGGCTAAGCCGTTCATCACGCACTTCAACGCGCTCGACCAGGAGTGCTACCTGCGCATTGCTACCGAGCTGCACCTCAAGCGCTGCATCGTCGGTGGCTTTGAGCGCGTGTTCGAGATCGGCCGCATCTTCCGCAACGAGGGCATGGACCTTACCCACAATCCCGAGTTCACCACGATGGAGGCCTACCGCGCCTTCTCCGATCTCGAGGGCATGAAGGCGCTCGCCCAGGGCGTCATCAAGGCCGCTAACAAGGCCATCGGCAACCCCGAGGTCATCGAGTATCAGGGCCAGACTATCGACCTGTCCGGTGAGTGGGCAAGCCGCCCCATGACCGACATCGTCTCCGACGTGCTCGGCAAGCAGGTCACCATCGACACGCCGGTTGAGGAGCTTGCTGCCGCCGCACGCGAGAAGGGCCTGGAGATCAAGCCCGAGTGGACCGCCGGCAAGATCATCGCCGAGATCTATGACGAGCTGGGCGAGGACACCATCGTCAACCCCACCTTCGTGTGCGATTACCCCATCGAGGTTAGCCCGCTTGCCAAGCGCTTTGAGGATGACCCGCGCCTGACCCATCGCTTTGAGCTGGTCATCGCCGGCCACGAGTACGCGAACGCGTTCTCCGAGCTCAACGACCCGGTCGACCAGGCCGAGCGCTTCGCTGCCCAGATGGTCGAGAAGGCCGGCGGCGACGACGAGGCCATGGAGTACGACGAGGATTACGTGCGCGCCCTCGAGTACGGTATGCCTCCCGCGGGCGGCATCGGCATCGGTATCGACCGCGTGGTCATGCTGCTCACCAACCAGGCTTCCATCCGCGACGTGCTGCTGTTCCCGCACATGAAGCCCGAGAAGGGTTTCCAGTCCGGTGCCGCTGCTGCCAAGGCTGCCGAGGCCGGCAACAACGCGAGCCCCTTCGTCAAGCCGCTCAAGCCCACGGTTGATTATTCCAAGATTGCCGTCGAGCCGCTGTTTGAGGAGTTCGTCGACTTTGATACCTTCTCCAAGAGCGACTTCCGCGCCGTGAAGGTCAAGGCATGCGAGGCCGTCAAGAAGTCCAAGAAGCTGCTGAACTTTACGCTCGATGACGGTACCGGCACCGACCGTACCATTCTCTCCGGCATCCATGAATACTATGAGCCCGAGGACCTGGTCGGCAAGACCCTGCTCGCCATCACCAACCTGCCTCCGCGCAAGATGATGGGTATCCCCAGCTGCGGCATGCTCATCAGCGCCATCCACGAGGAGGAGGGCGAGGAGCGCCTCAACCTGATCCAGCTCGACGCTTCCATCCCTGCCGGCGCAAAGATGTACTAACTTGTTACACGGTTCTACGAACCGCGTAACGGCTCGACGCTGCGCCCTCAGGTTCCGCCGTTCTACCGAACGGCGGACCGGTCGACGCTGCGCGCCGCCCAGAGCGACAATTTGTCATTCAAAAGGCAAGGCATGACCAGAAGGTCTATGCCTTGCCTTTTTCATGCCAACTTGTTCGCTCTGGGCGGCGCTCGCTGGCGTTGCCGAAACATCGGCGTTGTCGGAGTAGTCGTTGGGGACGTTCTTAAACGACTAGTCATTCAAGAACGTCCCCAATGGCTACCCAATGGCTATTGCGCGCATGGCTCGCATGACAGCCGTCTCTTTTATGTTTCCTTTAGCCGTCGCTGCCTAGGATGGGGGTTAGTCGATAGGAAGGGAGCACCGGGATGGACGATGCGAGCGAGCGCGCGATTGAAGAGGACATGCTCGATCAGTTCAATTACTTTGATGATGAGGACGAGGAGCTGATCGACCGTCGCGAGCCAGCGCCGCTTGATTCCTTTGATCTGGTCGATGAAAAGACTGATGAGGTTGAGGACGAATCAACGGAGTTCCCACAGTCTTCGCGCCTTAACTCGCTGCTTTCGAGAGCCCCCATGCACCACGGCGTTCGTGCCGGCGCGCTCCATATGAAAACTGACTGGCACCAGATCGTGACGGCAGGCGATGAACTTGCCGTCGATGCGCCGCTCACCGATAAATCATCCATCATCTGCCGCACCGGTATGCTTATGCTCGCGAGCGGAACGGGTGCCTGGCGTGTTCGCGATACCATGAATCGCGTCGCTGCCGTACTCGGTGTGACCATCCACGTTGACTTAAGTCTCCTGTCGTTTGAGTGTACTTGCATCGAAGATGGTCACTGCTTTAATGAGGTTGTCAGCTTGCCCACAACGGGCGTCAATACCCATCGCATTTGGATGATTGAGAGCTTCCTAAAGGAAATCGAGACATATGGTCGCCGTTTTACGGTGCATGAGTATCACGAGATGCTCAAGACCGTTGAGAGCTCAAAACCTGATTACGTGCCTTGGCAACAGGGCCTTGCGGCGGCCTGCGCCTGTGGCGCCTTCGTTTTTTTGCTCGGTGGCGGTCCTATTGAGATGGCATGCGCGTTCGTGGGCGCGGGTGTCGGCAACTTTGCCCGCTCCCATATTCTCAAGCAAGGCCTTGGTCAGTTCAGCGCGCTGACGACCGGCGTTGCGCTCGCTTGCGTTTCGTATCTGCTGGCATTGCTCGGCCTTGGCCAGGTCATACCGGGGGCAATGTCGCACCAAGAAGGCTATATCGGCGCCATGCTCTTTGTGATTCCCGGCTTTCCGCTCATTACGGCAGGTCTCGACATCGCTAAGCTCGACATGCGAAGCGGTATCGAACGTCTGTCATATGCCGTATCGATTATTGTGATGGCGACGCTCGTAGGTTGGATGGTTGCCGAGTGTGTTGGCCTGGCGCCGGACGACTTTGCGCCGCTCGGCCTTTCGCCGCTTGCTCTTACGCTCCTACGCGTGGTGATGAGCTTCGTTGGCGTATTCGGCTTCTCGGTGATGTTCAACAGCCCGGTAAAGATGGCCGCGGCAGCTGGGTTGATCGGCGCCGTGTCCAATACCCTGCGTCTAACTCTTGTCGATGCGCCGACGATGATTCCCTTCCTGGGCCTCAGCACGGGAATGCCTCCCGAGGCAGCAGCGTTTATCGGCGCGCTCGTATCGGGGCTGCTCGCAAGCTTGGCCGAAGTTAAGCTCACCTACCCGCGCATCGCTCTCACGGTGCCTTCGATTGTCATTATGGTGCCGGGCTTGTATCTGTATCGCTCGATGTATTACATGTGCACCTTCGACACGGTCAATATGCTCGGCTGGTTTGTGCGTGCAGTGCTCATCGTAGCGTTTCTGCCCGTTGGGCTGGGTGTGGCGAGAACTCTCACCGACCCCCGCTGGCGCCACACCAGCTAATTGGTACAAGGAGGACAGGTTACTTTGCACCAAATGAGTTGCGGTGAAATAGGGACTGAATTGCTGCTTAAAGGGTCAAAACAGTCCGTATTCCACCGCAACTTAGGGGGTCGGGGGATTATTGGTGCCCTGCATCTTCATAAACTCAACGCTTACGAAGCGCGGGGTTTTCGTGCTAGGCTGGTTCCACCACATAAGTAGTCGCAGACGCACGTATCACGGGCGGGCGAGATGAAGTCCCAGCAGCTCCATCTTGCCCGCCCGTTTTTGTTGCGTGATGCCGCGGCGTAACACGGAAAGGACCATGCCCTTTATGCCTATCAACAAACGAGAGAGCCTGCTGTTCACCTTTATCATGTGCTTTTGCATGGTGCTCTGGATGAGCATCTACAACGTTGCCCTGCAGCACAGGGCCATCAACGGCGAGGTCGTTGCCGCCGCGTGGCTCGGCTTCCCCGTTGCCTACATTTTTGCCATGTGCTGCGACTGGTTCGTCGCCAGCCCGCTCGCCAAGGGTTTCGCCTTTAAGTACTTGGTCGCGCCGGGCAAGAGCTCGCCGCTTGCCATGACGCTCGCCGTTAGCTCCTGCATGGTCGTTCCCATGGTCATCATCATGTCGCTGTACGGTGCCTGCGAGGGTCTGACGCACATGCCCGGCGGCATCCTTGCGAACCTGTATTCCGTGCCCGCGATCTGGATGATCAACATCCCGCATAATTTTGTGATGGCGCTGCCGTGGAACCTTTTGGTGGCCGGTCCGATTTCCCACTTCGTCTTCCGTCGCGCCTTCCCTGTGGGGACGGTTTTCGAGGAGGAGCATGCCGAGCTCTTGGAGCAGGCTATGGCTCCTGAGTGCGAGTAGCTCGCTTAGGGATCTGCTGAGCGCGGGCGACTTGCTTGGTTAGAGCCCTAAGCGTGGATAGCTCTCTCGGCGACATCGCGGGCGTGAGCGGTGCGCATGACCGGAGGGCCCGTGCTGCTCCGTTGCCCGACGTGCTAGCGCGCAGAACAATCTGTTGGTGCATTCGGCGGCTGCTGAAGCGTTTCGGCAGCCGCTTTTTATACGGAGTTTAAATACAACAGTCTGTTGTATTACGTAGAGTGGTATATCTCTAGCAGGAAAAATGCGAGAGACGGAGCATTATGGCGTTGCTAGTAGGACTGGACGTAGGGTCGACGACGACCAAAGTTTACGCGATGCACGAGGATATGACCGAGGCGTGGTGGGGATATCGCCGCCACGGGGCGTGTCAGACAGCGAGCGTGCGCGCCATGCTCGGCGAGCTCGCCGAGCGCTTTCCCCATGAGTCGCTGCGCGTTGCGGTGACCGGCTCGGGTGCGCGCGATATCGCGACCGCGCTGGGCGCCTCGTACGTTCAGGAGGTGGTCGCCAACGCGCTCGCGATCAGCAGGTTCTATCCGCAGACGCGCTGCGCCATCGAGCTGGGCGGCCAAGACGCCAAGATGATCTTCTTCCGCACCAACGATAAGGGAGACATCGAGGTTGCCGACATGCGCATGAACGGCTCGTGCGCAGGCGGTACCGGTGCATTTATCGACGAGATGGCAAAGCTCATGGGGGTCGGCACCGAATCGGGCGAGTTCGAGCAGCTCGCAAGCCGGGGAACGACCGTCCACGAGGTCTCGGGCCGCTGCGGCGTGTACGCAAAGACCGATATCCAGCCGCTGCTCAACGAGGGCATTCCTACCACCGACCTAGCGCTTTCGGCGCTTCATGCGGTCGCCCGCCAAACGATCGGCGGTCTGGCCCAGGGTATCGACATCGAGCCGCCGGTAATCTTCGAGGGCGGTACGCTCGCCTACAACCCCACGCTGGTCCGCGTGTTCCGGGAGCAACTGAATCTATCGGACGATCAGGTTATCGTCCCGCGCGATCCGCAGATCATGGTCGCGCGCGGTGCCGCCCTGTCGCTGACCGACATGTTCGCATCGTCTCAACCGATCGACCTTCCCGACGCTTTTGTCCGGCTGGATAAGCTCGAGACGGTCGCGCCCGCAAGCGGGGAGGGACGTCTTGCCCAGCCCTTTTTTGCCACACCTGCCGAGCAGGCGGATTTTATGGCACGCCATGGCAAAGAGACGCCGGCAAAGGGTCCGGATGCGTATGCGCCCGGAGAGACGGTGCGTGTGGCGCTCGGTATCGATTCGGGGAGCACGACGACCAAGTTCGCCCTGGTCGATGAGGCGGGTGAGCTTGTCGATTCGTTCTACGCGTCTAATAACGGCAGACCGCTCGACGTCGCCCAACAGGGTGTTGTCAGCTTGAAGAACCGCTGGGAGACAGCGGGAGTCACGCTTGCGATCGATGCCGTGGGCACCACGGGATACGGCGAGGAGCTTTTCGCGCGCGCGTTCCACGCCGACTACCATACGGTCGAGACGGTCGCGCACGCCCGCGCCGCGTGCGCATGCGTTCCCGATGCGACCTTCGTGCTCGACATCGGCGGACAGGATATGAAGGCCATCTGGCTCAACCACGGCGTGCTGACCGATATCGTCGTCAACGAGGCGTGCTCTGCGGGCTGCGGCTCGTTCCTCGAGGGTTTTGCCAAAAACCTCGGAATAGCCGTTGAGGATATCGCGACCGAGGCATTTTCGTCCAAAGCCCCCGCCGTTCTCGGCAGCCGCTGCACGGTGTTCATGAACAGCAGCGTCGTTTCCGAGCAGCGGCGCGGTAAGGGTCCGGGCGACATCATGGCCGGTCTCTGCCGTTCGATTATCGAGAACGTGTTCACCAAGGTCATTCGCGTTTCAAATCTCAACCGTCTGGGCGACAAAGTCGTCGTCCAGGGCGGCACGTTCCGAAACGACGCGGTGCTGCGCGCATTCGAGCAGTATCTGGGCAAACCCGTCACGCGTGCGCCCCACCCGGGGCTGATGGGCGCTATCGGTATCGCCCTGCTCGCGCGCGAGGAATGCCGCAAGGGCGACGCCGGCACGTCGTTTATCGGGCTCGATGCCGTGGAGCGCTTCGAGCATCGCGAGTTCGGCGGCGTTACCTGCCGTCGGTGCAACAACCGCTGCCAGCGCGCGGTCGTGGCATTTGGCGACGGCTCGCTTTACGTCACGGGCAATCGCTGCCCGCGCGGCGGCGCCATTTCATGGGATGAGCTCGTGCGCGAGGTTCCCGCGGCGGAGGAGCTGCGTCCGCAGGGTGCTTGCGAGGCACAGGCACCCGGCACGGGGCGCGACCGGACCGCGGCTGCCCCCAATCTCTTTGTCGACCGCGAGAAGCTGCTGTTCGAGTCGTGCCCCACGGTTCCCGTCTGCGGGGGGCGCGATGTCACGATCGGCATTCCCCGTGTGCTCGAGTTCTGGGACACCATGCCGTTCTGGTCGACGTTCTTCAGCACGCTCGGCTTTAAGGTGCGCGTCTCGGGACGCAGCACCAAGGCGATGTACGAGCGCGGTCTGGCGCACGTCACATCCGACACCGTGTGCTTCCCGGCCAAGCTCGTCCACGGGCACATCCGCAATCTCGTCGACGCCGGTGTCGACCGCATCTTCATGCCCATCATCACGACGGTGCCCACCGAAAACACCGCCTCTACCAGCGAGTGGATGTGCGCCGTCGTAAAGGGATACCCCTACGTGATGCGCAATTCCGATAACCCGGAGGAGCGTTTCGGCGTTCCGTTCGATACGCCGCTGTTCCACTGGTACGACGAGGGCGACCGAAACCGCCAGCTCAAGGCGTGGTGCAAGGAGACCTTCGATATCGATGCCGACCTGGTTGCCAAGGCGACCGAGCAGGCGGACCGCGCGCAGCAGACGTTTGAGAACCAGCTGCAGCTGCGCGGCAGGCAGGTGCTCGAGAACGTGCGCGAGGACGGCGGCTACGCGGTGGTGATCGCTTCGCGCCCGTACCACAACGACCCGCTGGTCAACCACGGGCTGCCCAAGCTCTTCTCTGAGCGCGGCATCCCCGTGCTGACGCCCGATGCGGTGCCGGGGGTCTGCAACGTCGATCTTTCCAACAGCCGCATCGACATCGTGAACAACTACCATGCGCGCATGCTGTCGTGCGCGGTCATCGTCGCATCGACGCCCGAGCTCGAGCTCGTGCAGATGGGCAGCTTCGGCTGCGGCCACGATGCGTATCTCACCGACGAGATCGCGCGCATGATGGGCGAGATGGGCTCCAAGGTTCCGATGATGATCAAGCTCGATGAGAGCGACGTCGCCGGTCCCATGGGCATTCGCGTGCGTTCGTTTATCGAGTCGGTCAACCGTCGTCGCGCGGAGGAGCGTGCCGAGGGCGCCCGGGTGCACGCGGTCCATCCGCTCGACGACCCGTATAAGGTCAAGTACACCAAGCGCGACCGGCACGACAAGATCGCGCTGGTCCCCAACACCTCCCATGCGTTCTGCAGGCTCATGACCGCGGCGATGCGCAATCAGGGCGTGCGCGCCGAGGCCCTTGATATCGGGCGCGAGGATGCCATCCGCCTGGGCAAACGCTATGTGCACAACGACATCTGCTTCCCCGCGCAAATCGTGATCGGCGAGGCGCTCGCGGCACTCGAGAGCGGTAAGTACGACCCGCACGACGTCGCCGTGGTGACTGGCAAGTATATCGGCGACTGCCGCCTGACGCACTACATGCCCCTGCTGCGCCGTGCGCTCGACGACGCGGGATACGACTATGTCCCGGTGCTCACCAACGACGACGTCGATGCCCACAATGCGCATCCGGGCTTCAAGCTCGGCCTTGGCCCGAGCATCCAGATCGCCTACGGTCTTCCCATGATCGATGCCCTCGAGGCCATGCTTAGGCGCATCCGTCCCTACGAGCTCGAGAAGGGCGCGGCGGACGCTGCGTTCGACCGCGCGCTCGATGAGGTTGTCGAGGGCATGGAGCGCTCCGGGCTGAGAGGCCAGGCGACGGGCTTCAAACGCGCGCTTGCGATCATGGACGCCGTTCCGTACGACCGCTCGAACCCGCATCCGACCGTTCTCATCGTGGGCGAGTACCTGCTCAATTTCCATCTCGGCGCCAACCACGAGATCGAGCGCTACCTCGAGGACAACGGGCTCGAGGTCATCGAGGCGCGCATGACCGACGTGATCCGCAAGACCTATTTCTACAAGCATGCGCAGTCGCGCGAGTTCCACGTCGACCTGTCGCTGCCCGAAAAGGCCTGGTACGCCACGGCGGACAACCTGTTCGAGCTCGCGCACGACCGTTGCGACCGCCTGGGCGCGGCGAGCCCGCTCTACGAGCCGCCGACGCGCATGCCCGAGCTCGTGCGCGCGAGCGATAAGATCCTGCACCATACGTTCGATGCGGGCGAGGGCGTGCTGATTCCGGCGGAGATCCTCGAGCACGCCAAGCGCGGCTGCCGCAACTTCGTGATCCTGCAGCCGTTCGGGTGTCTGCCCAACCATGTCGTGGGGCGCGGGCTCATCCATGCGCTCAAGGAGCAGTATCCCACGGCGCAGTTCCTGCCGCTCGACTACGATCCCGACGTGAGCTTCGCCAACGTGGAGAACCGTCTTCAGATGCTCATCATGAACGCCAAGGCGCAGGGGTGCGGTGAGGCGCATGGCGAGACCGCGTAAGGACGCCGATGCGCCCGATGCACGCACCCGTATCATCGAGGCGTTTTGGGAGCTCATCGAGAACAACAGCATCTTCGAGCTGTCGGTTGGCGAGGTGACCCGCGCCGCCCAGTGCAATCGCGGAACGTTTTACTACTATTTTCACGATTTCGATGAACTCGTCGCCATCGCCATAGCCCAGCTGCTGCAGGATAACGAGCTCATCACCGATGTCCTCTGGCATTTTTCGAGCGAGGGCGACCTTTCGGCGTTCGACCGGCGCGACGTCCGCTGCCTGCTGCGGCGCATCGTCATCACCATGAGGGCGGGTGCCGCCGAGCAGGTCGTGCAGGGCATCCATACGATCATCATCGACCGCGTGAGAGAGATCGTCCACCCCGACGGAGAAGAGCTCAAGGCAGATTCGAGCTTTGCGGTGGGCTTTCTGGTCTCGGGCATCATGGGCTTTGTGATGGCGGTCGGCTTTGCCCGGGAGGGCGGCGAGGAGATAGACCTCGAGCAGCTGGGGGACAGCGCGTGCGCGTACCTGAGGGCGGTCGCCATGCAGACGGTGGAAACGGTCGCGCAAGTCGAGGGCGTCGATACATCCGAGCTGCTCGAACGCGTCTCCAAGGAGGCCGATGCCTATCGCGCATCGCGTGCGACGAGTCCCGACGTGGTGAAAGACGCCTAGGGTTTCTCTTGCGGGGCGCCTGTCGCGCATCGCGCGGTGAGTCCCGCGATGCGGTCATAACCTGCATTCATGTGAGCCGGGTTTATAGATATTCCTCCAGCTGTTAACATAGACAACCTGTGGGTAAAGAGACAAAAGCGCCGCCGACGGGCGGGCGTTTTGATTTCGATGAACTCATGTAAGGAAACGAGCATGTTAGATAGATTTACCGATCGAGCGCGCAAGGTCATGTCGATGGCCAAACAGGAGGCGCTCGATCTTCATTCAAATAAGGTGGGCACCGAGCACCTGCTGCTCGCGCTTGCCAAGGAGGACGAGGGCATTGCCGCCGAGGCGCTGCGTTCGCTCGACATCTCCTACGATGACATCATGGATACTCTCAAAGAGGTCCAGACCACGGTTCCCGAGCCCAGTGAGGAGACCGAGGCGGCCAAGCTCGCCTTTACGCCGCTCGTCATTAGCGTGATGGAGCGTTCGTTCCGCGTGGCGCGTGAGAACAACCAGACCTACGTGTCGACCGAGCACTTGCTGATCGGCATCGTCGAAGAGGGCAACGGCATGGCCATGGACATCCTCATGCGCCTGGGTGTGTCGTCCGCCTCCATCAAAAAGGCTATCGAGAAACTCACCGCCAAGGACCAGGACAAGAAGCGTCCGCTCGCCGGCGCCGGTGCCGGTCGTCCCGGTGCGGGCCTGCCGTTCTTTAGCGGCTCGGATGCCTCTCAGCAAAAGGGGAGTGGCACCGATACGCTTAAGCAGTTCGCGACCAACCTCACGCAGAAGGCGCGCGACGGCGAGCTCGACCCTGTAATCGGTCGCGAAAAGGAAGTCCAGCGTATGATGGAAATTCTTTCGCGCCGCACCAAGAACAACCCGCTCATTCTGGGCGACCCCGGCGTGGGCAAGACGGCCATCGTCGAGGGCCTGGCTCAGCAGATTGCAGCCGGCAACGTGCCCGAGAACCTCATGAACCAGAATATCTGGACGCTCGACCTGCCAGGCCTCGTTGCGGGTGCCAAGTATCGCGGCGAGTTTGAGGAGCGCCTCAAGAACGTGATCCAGGAGGCCACCGAAGCCGACGACGTCATCCTGTTTATCGACGAGATGCACACTATCATCGGTGCCGGTTCTGCCGAGGGCTCCATCGACGCGAGCTCCATGCTCAAGCCCGTGCTCGCGCGCGGTGCCTTCCAGATTATCGGCGCCACCACGGCCGAGGAATTCCGCAAGTACCTCACCAAGGACCCGGCCTTCGAGCGTCGCTTCCAGACCATCGATGTCGAGGAGCCGAGCGTCGAGGACACGGTCAAGATCCTGACCGCGCTCAAGCCGCGCTACGAGGAGCACCACCATGTGCGCTATACGCAGGGTGCTATCGAGGCCGCCGCGAACCTTTCCAACCGCTACATCCAGGATCGCTTCCTGCCCGATAAGGCTATCGACCTCATTGACGAGGCCGGTGCCCGCGCTCGCATCGCCGCGAATCGCGCGCCCGAGCCGGTGCGTGAGGCCGAGCATCGCGTGGAGGAGCTTAAGGCCGCCGCGCAGGAGGCCACCGAGAGCGACGACATGAACAAGGCCGCCGAGATCACTGAGCAGCAGAAGGCCGCCGAGATTGAGCTCGCCGAGGCCAAGGCCGCCTGGACCGCCGAGCTCGACGCCAGCCCGCTCACCATCGATGTGAGTCAGATCGCCGATATCGTGTCCGTGACTTCGGGCGTGCCGGTGTCTTCGCTTACCGAGAGCGAGAGCCGTCGCCTGCTGC
>JAXIYS010000054.1:0-17596 GCA_036304385.1 Collinsella sp.
AAGACCAGGTTGTCGATAAACTGGCCAACACCCGTGGACACATAGGAACGGAAGGCAAAGCTCGCAAAGTTATTCTTCTTGAGCATACGGCCAAGCGACTGGTTGAGCGTGGAGTTAACCACGGCAGAGACGAGCATTGCCAGCGAAGAGCCCAGCACCACGTACCAGGTGCCGCCGATGGTGGCGTTAAGGGCGGTGTTGACCTCGATCATGCCCGTGTCGTAGTAGGCGCCCCACATGCCGGGCGTGAGCGAGCATGCCCAAAAGCACAGGCTCACGGCCAAGTTGACCAGCAGCGCGAGGATAGAGATTTTGATGGATGCCTTGGCGCCAAAGCGCTTGCAGATCATGTCCTGGCACAAAAACGAGACCCAGCTCACCACAAAGCCGCAATCGAGTGCCAGATACGGCAGGCTGATGAGCTCCTTGTTGGCCAGCAGGTTCATCATGATGACGCTCACGAAAAACAGCGAAACCGTTGCCGCGGGAATGCTCCGCAACAGGACCTTATAGTCCTCCATGACCTTCTTGATCATTATGTACTCCTTTGGTTTTAGGTTTAACGAGCAGGATATCGGACCCGAACTGCTCGGACATCTCGGTCTTGAGACGACGGTGGATATGATAGCCGCTCACACGGCATCAGGCAAGCAAACGGCGCGGCAGCCCCGCAGGGCCACCGCGTCGATGCGTTAAAAGGCCACGTTGCCAAACTCCGACAGGATAAGGTCGGGGTTGTGGTCGGTTGCCCAATCCACGTTCCACGGGCTCGTGAACAGCAGCAGCTTGCCGCCGCGCATGTCCTCGACGCGCAACGTGTCGCGCGTGAGCGAAAGGCCCGGGATATCGATGGTATCGGGGTCGTTCTGGATCCAGCGGATGTCCGTATAGGGCAGCGGCTGGCGACGAACCTCAACACGGTACTCGGCCTTGAGGCGGCGCTCGAGTACCTCAAACTGCAGCACGCCGACCACGCCCACGATGACGCTCTCCATGCCGGCACCCAGCTCGCGGAAGATCTGGATGGCACCCTCCTGGGCAAGCTCCTCCATACCCTTGACGAACTGCTTGCGCTTGAGCGTGTCGACCTGCGTAATACGAGCGAACATCTCGGGGGCAAACGTCGGGATCTGCGGATACTGCACGTGGCGCTTGCCGGAGCACACGGTGTCACCGATGCTAAAGATACCCGGGTCGAACAGGCCCACGATATCGCCCGCGTACGCCTCGTCCACGATGGCGCGGTCATCGGCCATCATCGAGGTGCCCGTGGCAAGCTTAAGTTTGCGGTTGCCCTGCACGTGGAAGGCATCCATGCCGCGCTCGAACTTGCCCGAGCAAATGCGTACAAAGGCGATGCGGTCACGGTGGTTCTTGTCCATGTTGGCCTGGATCTTAAACACAAAGCCGCTAAAGTCGTCGCGGCAGGGATCGACCGGTTCACCGGTGAGCGTATCGGTATAGGCGCGCGGCGTCGGGGCCAGACGCAGGAACTCCTTGAGGAAGGGCTCCACGCCAAAGTTGGTGAGCGCCGAGCCAAAGAACGCCGGGCTCAGCTTGCCGCAGGCCACGGCATCCAAGTCGAGCTCGTCGCCGGCGCCATCGAGCAGCTCGATATCGTCCATTAGGTTCTTATGGTTTTCCTCGCCGATAAGCTCGTCCATGGAAGGATCGCCCAGCTCGGCCTCGACCTCGGCGACCTTCTTGGTGGCGTTGGCGTGGCCGTCGCCCTCAAAGGCGATAACGCGACGGGTCTGACGATCGAACACACCGCGGAAGTTGCGGCCGCTGCCGATCGGCCAGTTCATGGGATACGTATTGATGCCCAGGACGTTCTCGATCTCTTCCATGAGCTCAAACGGATCGCGAGCCTCGTGGTCGAGCTTGTTCACAAAGGTGAAGATGGGAATGTGGCGCAGCGTACAGACCTTAAAGAGCTTTTTGGTCTGGGCCTCGACGCCCTTGGCGCCGTCGATGACCATGACCGCGGCGTCGGCGGCCATAAGGGTACGGTAGGTATCCTCCGAGAAGTCCTGGTGGCCGGGGGTATCGAGGATGTTGACGCAGGCGCCGTTGTAGGTGAACTGCAGCACCGAGGAGGTAACGGAAATACCGCGCTCTTTCTCAATGTCCATCCAGTCCGAGACGGCATGCTTGGCCGAGCTCTTGCCCTTGACCGAGCCGGCGGTCTGAATGCTGCCGGTATAGAGCAGCAGCTTCTCGGTAAGCGTGGTCTTACCGGCGTCCGGGTGGCTGATGATCGCGAATGCGCGGCGCGACGAGATTTCATCCGACAGGCTTGCCATGCGGATCCTTTCTTGCATTGAGTGCATTACGTCGTTGTAACCGCACTATTGTAGCCGCGAAATCCCGCCATAGGGCACCTATCAGGACAAATTCATCAGATGGAGCTTGGGTAGCAGTCGATGACGGCACTCCGAAGCAGCTTGTCTCGATCTGTAACATCTAGACGGTTTTTGAACCTCTTCCTGTTACAGATTTAGACAAACAGGTGGGCGTCCCAGAAAGATCTCAATCTGTAACATCTAGCCACTCAAAATGTGTCCATCTGTTACAGATTGAGATATAAGGATAGACGGGTGCCCAATGTCTCGATCTGTAACATCTAGCAGCCAAAATCTTCTCCAGTTGTTACAGATTGAGACAACCAAGTGGGGCCCGCCAGCAAAATCTCAATCTGTAACAGGTAGCCGTCCAAATCGGTTCCAGATGTTACAGATTGAGATGAATGAACGAGCGGACAATCCCTATTTGCCTCTTGCATAACCGTGCATAGTGTATATATACTGTGCTTACCGGTTATATACACGTGTAGCCCATCAGCTAAGGAGCCGCTGTGGACATCATCCTATCCAATTCGAGCGACAAGCCCATCTACGAGCAGATAACCTCGCAGGTCAAAGCCCAGATCCTTTCGGGAACGCTCGCTGCGGGAGCCAAACTCCCCAGCATCCGTGCACTCGCGAGCGACCTTGGCGTGAGCGTCATCACCACCAAGCGCGCCTACGCCGACCTGGAGCAGCTCGGTTTTATCTGCACCGTGCAGGGCAAGGGCTGTTTTGTCGCCGAGGGCAACCAGGAGCTCTTGCGCGAAAACCAGCTCTGCCATATCGAAGAGCTACTTGCGAAAGCGGCAAGCCAAGCCGAAACCCTGGGCGTCACACGCGACAAGCTGCACGAGATGCTCGACCTGGTAGCCCCCGAAACCATGCAGTAGCCATCTGCAAGAAAGGCTATACCATGCAGAACTTGCTAGAACTCAAAGGTATCTCACGCCGTGTGAGCGACCGCTTTTCACTACGCGATGTCGCGCTCGCCGTGGAGCCCGGCCAGATTGTTGGCTTTGTGGGCGCAAACGGCGCCGGCAAAACAACGACGATTCGCGCCGCGCTTGGGCTTATAAAGCTCGATGCCGGCGAAGTGCACCTGTTTGGGCAGCACTGTGGCGCCGACGCGCCCGATGAAGCGCAGCGCTGCTTGCACACTCGTGTCGGCCTCGTGCTGGACACATGCCCCTTCCCTTCCACACTCAAGGTGACCGAAGTTGAGGCACTCGTAAGCCCGGCGTACCCCGCCTGGAGCCATGGCACCTTCGCCGACCTCCTCAGCCAATTTGGCCTCGATCCCAAGGCAAAGGTCAAGGACCTTTCCCGCGGCATGGGCATGAAGCTGCAGCTTGCCTGCGCGCTCAGCCACCAGGCCAAGCTGCTCGTTTTGGACGAAGCCACCGCAGGCCTCGACCCCATGGCACGTGAGGAGCTGCTCGATGAGCTACTCGCCTTTGTTTCTGACGGTCAGCGCAGCGTGCTGCTCTCGAGCCACATTACGTCCGACCTCGATCGCGCCGCCGACCGCGTCGTCTGCATCGATAATGGCTCGATTATTTTTGACCTGCCGCGCGAGGACATTACCGACCGCGCCGGCATCGCCCACTGTACCCAAGCACAGGCCGCCGAGCTTATGGCTTGCGTCGAAGGCGCCCGTGCCGTCCACCACGCCTATAGCGTGGACGTGCTCGTGCCCAACCGTCGCGAAACGCTCGAGGCCTTCCCAGAGATTCCCTGCGATCGGGCAACCATTGATGACTACCTGCGCCTCATGCTGAAAGGGGCTTCGAAATGAAACGCGCCTTTATGTCCGAGCTCGCCATCGTTCGCACGCTCACCCCGAGCATCGCGGGCGTCGGCCTGTTCATCTTCGTCGTGCTAACCCTTGCCAACGCGTCGGATGGCGATTCCGGCATGAGCGCCGGCGCCTGCGCGGTCAGCGCCATGTCGCCCATCATGGTCATGAGCTCGCTGGCCGGCTTCGACAATCAAAACGGATGGGAGCGTTATCGGGCAACGCTGCCTCTCACGCGCAAAGACATTATTTGCGCACGCTACCTGAGCATCATTGTCTTCTCGGCTGTCATGGCGTGCGCCGCCGCGCTTCTGAGCATCGTCTCCATCCCGCTATTCAACAGCGTGGGCATCCCCTCGACGGGACAGACGGTCTTTGAGATCGCTATAGCCTCGGCAGCATCGATGCTCATCTCCCTCATGATGGTGTTTTTGGCACAGCCGCTGTTCTTCCGATTTGGACACATGGAGGCACTGCGCCTATCCGTCGGCCTGTTTGCCCTGCTCTGGTGCCTTGCCATTGCCACGTTGAGCTCCTCCAACCCCATCAGCAACTGGCTCATGTCGATTGCCGGAGCGAATCCCGATCACGCCGTCCTTGGCTGTCTGTGTGCAGGAATTGCAGTACTGGCGCTCGCACTATGTGCAATCAGCTGCGCTGTCAGCACCAAGGTTTATCGAGTACGCGATCTGTAATCGACAGCTAAAAAAGCTTAGGTGGTACCCCGCTAATTTTTTCAATGAAACAAGGCGGCATAGCGTCACCACCGCCCCTCACAGCAGGCCGTCTAGTTCTTGGCAACCAAAAAGACACCGTCAGCATATCGAAGGTGAATACTTTTCCGAGAAGTGAACGAGTAAAAACAGTGCCCTGTAGCATTGACATTTTTAAGGACTCAATTCCTGCGGTTTTTGTCTAAGAATCCTGCAGTTTTGTTCGAAAAAAGTGTGCATGTTCCAGGGGTCCAGATTTACTCGTTCACTTCGCGGAAAACCATTCACCTTCGATTCGAGCCTTAACCAAATGCCCTCTCGAACTATGGCCCCTGTCTCACCACAGCGATATCAAAGCTTCATGGCGGGACGGTATCATCGGACGAGCGCCGTAAATCTGGCGCGGTCGTTCTTTGGGGAGGCATTTCACCCGTGTCGTAGGTCTCAGCAGCATTTGTATCAGCTTTCTTTGCCGGCGTCACATCTGTCCTGGCCAAATGCGGCATCAAGCAGACCGACTCCGATGTCGCGACGGCCATTCGCACCTGCGTGGTGCTCGTTTTCGCCTGGGCAAAACACCATCGCCATCGTGCTGAGGAAGCTCTAAACGACAACCGCGCGAGCTCGCAAACACACGACCCCGCGCGGCTTCTTTCTTAATGACTTTTGGAACAGCGGCCCAGCAGGCGCTACATCCTCACGCCAGGTTTGGGATGCCTGTACTGACCGTGGGATGCCGTGCGCTTACCGTGCGAGATGGCAAATTTGGGACAACAGTGCAGGCAACGAAGGCAGGCTGCGCACTCCGGCTTTGTCCAGACGGGAAGGCCGTCGCGCATCTCAATCGCCGCCATGGGGCAGCGCTTGGCACACAGGCCGCAGCCGATGCAGCGATCGGCATCGACGGCAAACTTGCTCGTCTGTTGCATGCGCGGCAGCCCAATTGCGTGATACACGCACGATGCAAACAGAGGCACGCGATGGCGCATCATGTTGCCCGTGCGGCGTGCCCGCACCGCCTCGATCACGGCATCAATCTGCGCCTCGGCAGCTCTATTGATACCCTCAACCTTTTGAGGGTCAGACAGGTCGAAAACAGGCGTCCAGGTATCGGGCATCTTGACGCTCATCGCCGCATCTAACTCGAGCCCACGCTCGTGTAGCAGATCGCGGGCGAACTTGGCCGATTGCCCGGTCGTCGAACCATATGTCGAGACATAGAACGTATAGGGGCGCTCGCCGCCCTTTGTGCCGGCAGCAACCGATAGGTCGACAGTCTTCAAAAACTCGATCATTGGCGTCGGCAAGCCCCAGGCGTATACCGGGGCGACAAACCCCAGCCGACAGGGGCCTTCCATCACAGCAAGGTGAAGGACCTCGGCATCAAAGCGCTCAATCGACATAACTTTGTCGCTTGTCGCCGCTGCAATGCGACGCGCCACATGCTCGCTGTTCCCTGTCGCGCTAAAGTACAGGATCATCTCGTACCCCTGGAATTGACTCGTGAAAAACCGCGCTACTTGCGCAGCGGCTTGGGCAGCGGAATGCCGGCGGCGATAACGGCGGCGATGATCATGCAGACGATACCCTTGAGCGGGAAGCACATGAGCAGCAGGCCCACGACCATGACGGGCTGACGCATAACGGCGCCCATCGTCGATGCCGTGCAGACGGCGACGCAAAAGACCGGATCTGCGCCGGTGAGGATGGCAAGGCCATAGCCCAGGCTTACGCCCGAGAAGATAACCGGGAAGAAGTGGCCGCCGCGCCAACCAAGGTTGATGAGGGCGGGGGTCAGCATGGCCTTGACCAGACCGGTCGCGATAAGCACGCCGGCGGGAATGGTCAAGTAGGTTTCCATGAGCACGTCGGCCTGCGTCTCGCCGGCAAACATGGTGTAGGGCAGGACCGTGCCGCAGGTGGCGAGCGCCAGACCGGCCAGCATGGCCTTGACGACAGGACGCTCCCCTATTGCATGGGACAATGCCTCGCTTGCATGCTCGGAGACAAAGTACAGCCAACCGCAAACGGTGCCAACCAACGCCAGCGGAATGAGCCAGGTAAGCTCCAGGTTGCCCACCTCGGCGGACTCGAACCTGGGCATGCCCATGCCGCCGCCCATGAGCTGGCCGAGCAGCAGATAGGTGCCCAGGCCGCCGGCAATCGCAATGCCGTAGACCACGGTCTTCTGTGCTTTGGGCAGCTTGATCGTGATCTCGTCGGACGCAGAGCCCTCGTCGCCGTCGGCGCTACCGGCAAGCGGCGCCACAAAGCCAAAGACGGGCGCGGTAAAGAGCGCCGTCAGGGCAGCCTGGGTACCCAGCAGCGTGAGCTCCCTAAACTCGGCGCCAAAGCGACGCATGCGGTCGCCGACCCAGCTGCACAGACCGGCGATAACGCCGGTCAGGCCGGCCTCCGGTCCAATGCTTCCGCCAAACAGCAGCGGCAGCAACGCCGCGAGCGAAAGCTTGCCCAGGTTGTCGTATGGGTAGCGCCCGTCTTGCTTAACCTTAGCCATCACCTGATTGAGATCATCGGTCTTGGTGCCTGTCATCTTTTCGTACAGACCGATTAACAGGCCGCCCAACAGGCAGACAAAAAACGGGTACGGCAAAAAGCCAAACGGACCGCTGGCAAGCTCGGGCGAAGCGACGCCCAGCGCGTGCGGAATCTCGGTCCACAGATAGTCGATACCGTGCTCCATCGCGAAAAAGAACAGCCAGACCGCGGCACCTGCGAACGCACCGGTCACGGCAACGCTAACTAAAAACAGCGCGCGGTTTGTGGGTTTGGCAAGGTTGTCCATCGAGTCCTCCCGCGGTCAAAGTCGACATAGATACGCTTTATTGTAGAGCGAGCGTGGCCCAGACAAGCCAACCGTCTGCGCTGCAAACGGAGCCACCGGAGACCACGGCGGGACAGGCTCAAGGCTTATCCGTTGATAATTGATGCGATTTCGTGCAGATCCTCGGCAAAGTAAATGCCTTGCTGGCGCCGTGGGCTCGATAAGCCCTTATCAATCATATGCTCGAGCAGCGCCTTAAGGTCGTTGTAGTAACCGTCCAGGTTATACAGGATGCACGGAGCACTCAGGTGTCCCAACGATACCGCGGACATAACCTCGGCAATCTCCTCGAGCGTACCCGTCCCACCGGGAAAGGCGATGAACGCATCGCCGAGCTCGATCATCTTTGCTTTACGCTCTGCCATATCGCTCGTCACGATAAGGTCGTCGATACCGTCATGCTGAAACTCGGCCTCGATAAAAAAGCTCGGCTCCACACCCGTCACGTGTCCACCCGCCTCGAGTACGCTATCGGCGAGCGCACCCATCAGGCCCGATTTGGACCCGCCGTATACCAGCGCGTGCCTGTTGGCGCCAATCCAGTTGCCCAGCTCCTGCACCGCGGGCAGAAATGCCGGATCATTGCCGACACTGGCACCCAGATACACGGTGATATTCATATTCAGTCCCCCTCATCGTGACGCGTGGCGCCCGTTCTAGCGCTGGCGTCGACGATACTCGCGCACGCGACGCGAAAGATCGGCAAGCTCGTCACGATCGAGCTCTTCCAAATGCTCCAGATCATCCATAAAACGCGCCATGGTGTCCTTTTGACGCATCTTGATGAGCATATTGCAGTAGTTCACCGCCACGCCCGTGAGCATGGCGATGTAGAAAATGCTGATAACGCTCAGAATGACGGTAATGGCGCGGGCAACCGGCGTTTCGGCTGGGATATCGCCAAAGCCGATCGTCGAGACCGTCTCAAAGCTAAACCACAGACCATCACCAAACGTAAGGGTCGTGGGCTCGGACAACCAGACGGCCGTCGAGCACAGCAGGTAAAAGATAAGAAACAGGCCCGTGATGCGTGCAAAGCCAGCCTGTCGCAGTACGTCAGCAAGCGTCCTGAGCTTTTTCATCGCGACCCTTTCCGCGGACGACCAATCACGTTCGCTCGGTATTGTCCCACAACCGACAGTTAGGGACGTTCCTTTTGTGCCGGCAGAAAGGGACTGTCCCCAACTGCCGGGCGGAACCGTTTAGCGGTGCTGCTGCCGGCTGGGCAGGCTGAGCTGGTATTCTTATGCGGTAATGTCTCGATTCGTTAGGATTACATGTGAGAGCTGCCACTGTCCTTCGTTCAGCTATATATCGCGCCCTAGCCGTTGCGCTTACCGCGCTCGCCGCACTGAGCGCCGTCGCGCCCGCCCCTGCCTTTGCCGCCGACTCCGATCAGCAAGCCAAGACAGTCCGCGTTGGTTGGCTCGTCAACAACGAGGGCTTCCAGGACGGCACCCCCGGCGAGCGTCTCTCGGGATGGGGTTACGAGTACCTCCAGACCCTGTCGTACTACACGCCCGGCTGGCGGTACGAATACGTCTCCGGCACCTTCACCGAGCTTATGGACATGCTCGAGGCGGGCAAGATCGACCTCATGCCCAACATCTCCTACTCCGAGGAACGCGCCCAAAAGCTGCTCTTTTCCTCGAACCCCGAGGGCACCGAGCGCTACTACATCTACGCCAAGCCCGAGCGCGACGATCTGGCCAAGGGTGACCCCCAAGCGCTCCAAGGCCTTACCATCGGCTGCAACCCCGGCGTTATGCAAACCTTCGTTGGCCAGCAGTGGCTCGCCAACGAAGGAATCGCCTGCACATACAGGAAGTATGACGGAAACTCCGTTCTCTTTGACGCGCTCGCAAACAACGAGGTCGATGCCATCATCATGAACGACACGACCTCGTCGCCCAGCGCCTCCCCCATGTTCTACATTGGTTCGAGCGACTACTATTTTGCCGTCCCCAAAAGCCGCCCCGACCTGATGGACGACATCAATGCCGCCATGACGGCAATCGCCCGCGTCAACCCACGCTATATCGACGAAGTCAAATCTAACTACTCGGCCCAAAACAGCGGTTAATCATCGCTCAACGGCCCCGAGCGTTCCTGGCTCAAAGCAAATGACAGCACCGTCACGCTCGGCTACATTACGGGCAAACTCCCCTACTGTAACGAAGACGAAGACGGCGAAATGGAAGGTTCGCTCGCATCGCTTGCGACGACGCTGCACGACAAATTTGGCATTACGGTCAAAACCGTCGCCTTTGATAGCTACAAGATGATGTCAAAGGCCCTGTCAAAGGGAAGCATAGACGTTGCGCTGCCGGTATACCGAGATTACTGGTTTGCCGAGCAAACAGGCGTTGTGCAGTCGATATCGTTGGGGACCATATCCCTCACCGCCATCCACACCGGCAGCGACCTGAACAAAGACCTTCAGAACATCGCCTGTACCAAATCATCGTTTGTCAACAAAAATGCACTTGAAAGTCTGTTCCCCACAGCGACCGTGACCGAATACCAATCCGACGATGAAGCGTTCGACGCCCTCAGGAAGGGAACGGCGCACTGCATCGTCGCTCCCAGTTCACGCGTAAAGACCATCGGTGACCGTTACGATCTCGAGGACTGCGAGACGACCGAGCTCCCTGACACCTGTGAGCTCTCGTGCTGGATTTCGCGCGGAAAACCCGAGCTGTTGGGAATCATCAACAAGGGCATCATCAATGCCGGAGAATCGCTCTCCGCAAGCAATTTCTCCCCCACGTCGTACGCGGCCCAGGAATCCGACACGCTTCGATTCCTTTATCGCAACCGCACCGCTATTTCCGCCACCCTCATCGGTATGTTGTCGGTCGGCATCGTCCTGCTCATCTGGGCGCTCGTGCGCGCTCGAACCGAGCGCAAAAAAGCCGATGCTGCCAACGCCGCTAAGACGGCATTCCTCACGCGCATGAGCCACGACATCCGTACGCCGCTCAACGGTATCCTGGGCCTTATCGAGATTGAGGAATTGAAGGAAGGCGATATGCGAGTCGCCCGCGAGAGCCGTGCCAAGGCGCGCGTTGCCGCCAATCACCTGCTTTCGCTGATCAACGACATCCTCGAGATGGGCAAAATCGAAGACCGCAAGCTGACACTGGAGCATGCACCTTTTAACCTCAAAGAGCTCTGTGACGATACACTGGTGCTGTGCAAGCTCCGCGCGTCCAGTAACGGCATCACAATGCAGGACAATAGTCTGCCGTACGCCACGGGGCCATACATGATCGGCAGTCCCACCCATATCCGACAGATCATGATCAACCTGTTAGACAACAGCATTAAGTACAACAAGCACGGCGGCTCCGTCACCTTTAGCTCAAAGACCAAGCCACTCGATAACGGGCGCGCGCTCTTTTGCTTTAGCGTTTCGGATACCGGCATTGGCATGGCTCCCAAGTTTTTAAAGCATATCTATGAGCCGTTTGCCCAAGAAGGTGACGATGCGCGCAGCAAGTTCCAAGGAACCGGCATGGGCATGCCAATCGTCAAGTCGCTTATTGACCTGATGGGCGGCACTATCGAAGTCACCAGTGAGCTCCATGTGGGCACCTCGTTCTACGTGGAGATTCCGCTCGATATCGACGAGAACCCCCAGACGCGGGCGAATACGGTCGAGAGGGCGCTCGACTGCTCGCTGGCCAACATGAACGTACTGCTCGCCGAAGACAACGAATTGAATGCCGAGATTGCCCAGGCGCTGCTAGAATCCGAGGGCGTCGTGGTCACCCGCGCCGCCAACGGCAACGAAGTCGTCGATCTGTACCTATCCCATCCCGCCGGCAGCTTCGATGCGATCCTGATGGACATTATGATGCCGGACATGGACGGCTACGAGGCAACCCGCGCGATTCGTCTGAGCGAGAAGGTCGATGCAGCCGATATCCCCATCATCGCGCTCACCGCCAACGCCTTTGCCGAGGATGCCAAGGCGGCACACGACGCCGGTATGAACGCCCATCTGTCCAAACCGCTCGACTTTAACAAGCTCAAAAACATACTCGCCCGCATCAAGAAAAACGGATTCGTTTCGCTATAGTTTGTGCTCAACCACCACGCACGACCAGAAAGGAAGCCAACGATGTTTAGGCCCTTACGTCGAAAGAAACGCGCCATCACCGACGAGGTAGCGCGCGAACTGCTCGCTACCTGCAAGCGCGGCGTTTTTGCCGTCAACGGCGACGATGGCTACCCGTACGCCATTCCCGTCAACTACTTCTTTGACGCCGAGCACGACAAGATTTATTTCCATGGCGCCAAGGCTGGCCACAAGGTCGACGCACTCAAGCGCGATGACAAGGTCTGCTTTACCGTTTACGGAAACGAGTGGCACCAGGACGGTGACTGGGCTCCCTACGTTATGAGCACCGTGGTCTTTGGCCGTTGTCGCCTGGCGAATGACACCCCTGCGTTTATCGAGGACAAAGTCCGCCAGCTCGCCCTTAAGTACTACCCTTCTGCCGAAGAAGTCGAAGAGGAAATCGCCAAGGACATTAAGGGCGTCCAGCTCTACGAAATTACAATTGAGCATCTTTGCGGCAAGCAGATTCAGGAAAAGTAAGCCTCTCGGCAGGTCTCGCAAATAGCAATATGGCCCGGTTCCAACCAACCTTGGAACCGGGCCATATGCTTATGAAGCGTCGGCGGCTATGTGTGCAAGCGCCTCAACGAGCTCCTGCGAGCTCACAGGCTTGCTCAAGTGCGCGTTCATGCCCGCCTCACGCGAAAGCCTGCGGTCGTCGGCAAAGGCGTTGGCGCTCACGGCGATAATCGGCGTGGTCGCGGCATCCTCGCGATCGAGCGCTCGAATCTGACGCGTGGCCTCAAGGCCATCGATGCCAGGCATCATGATGTCCATCAACACCACGTCGTACACGTGCGGTGCGCTCGCGGCAAACGCCTCAACGGCAGACTCGCCATCCTTAGCATGCGTCACGACGGCACCGGCACGGCTGAGCGTAAACTGCGCGATCTCGGCATTCAGATCGTTATCCTCTACGAGCAAAACGCGCAAGCCCTGGAGCGCATCGCCATCGCCCGCATCCGCGCGAACTGCCTGAGGAATCTCGGAGCGCTTGCATTTCTCGAACGGCAGGCGGATGGTAAACGTCGTCCCCTGCCCCAAGACGCTCGTAAAGCTCATGGTTCCGCCCATAAGCTCGACCAGCTGTTTTGCGATAGGCGCGCCCAGGCCAGTTCCCGACGAAGCGCCTTCCACCTGCTGCTCCTCGCGGCAAAACGGCTCGTAGAGGTGCCGTTGGAACTCCTCGCTCATGCCAATACCGTTGTCGGCGATCGTGTATTCATAGACGGGGACGCCATCCGCTGGCTCCACCTCGCGGCACGCCAGGCGAACATAGCCGCCCTGGCGGTTGTACTTGACGGCATTGCCGGCAATATTGAGCAACAAGCGCTTGAGGTGCGTCACGCTCACCCGCGCATAGGGATGATTAAGCGTCTGCTGGTCGCAGATAATTGTCACCAGACGCTCCTCGGCCTGGCGCTCCAGAATATCGCGCACTTCACAGTTGAGGGCCACCAAATTTATGGGCACGAGGTTCAGGTCGACCTGCCCGCTCTCCAGGCGACTCATATCGAGTGCCTCGTTGGCAAGGTCGAGCAGCAGTCCCGATGCCGTCCAGATTTTTGAGCGGCACTCAGTCTGCTTTTGCAGATCGTCCGCATTGGCATCGCCAACCTCGACCATGCCGCGAATGCCGTTGATGGACGTGCGCAGATCGTGGCTCATGCGACGCAGAAACTCCGTCTTTGCCGAGTTGGCGGACGAGGCCTCACGCGCCGCCTTTGCCAGCTTGTCGCCATAGTCGCGCTCCTGCTGCAGTAAGTCCGTCAAACGTCGGCGATCAGCGCGGCGACGCACCGTCACAACAACGGCTATAACACCGCTGTAGAGCGCCAGCACGCCGGCAGCAACAGCCGCTACAACCTCAAAGTAACGCCGGGCCGAGGCATAGGTGTACACATAGAATTTGTGCGCTTTTCCAAATGTGCCCAAATACCACTCGCCGTCGGCGTTAACCAATCTGACCTTACCAGCCAGGCATCAATCCTTAATACCGTCGACAATGAAGACGTCCGTCGCAGGCAGATCGAATACGCCCAATACGGTAGGTTTAACGGCATTGGTCGCAACGACCTTGCCGTCGCTTTCGATCGCGATATTGCCGCTATCGATGGTTTCATAGCCATCAAGCAAGCTCTGCAGTTTGAGCGTATTGCTTGCAACCGCCTTCGCGCTCTGATGCCTTACCGCGATAACGATGCCCTCGCCATCCCGCCGGGTCACGCAACCAATGTCTGCAACCGAATCATCCGAAAGCGTGATGCGGGCGGTATAGGACTTAAGCGGATGAGTTGCCACCTCCAGCACGGGCGCTTCCTTGAGATACGTAGCGAGCGAATCGTAGCCCACATCGCCCGTCGAGGACTCGGACACCAAATTGCCCGATGCGTCCGTCACGATCAGCGCGCTCACGTTGAACTGGTCGGCATATTGCTCCAGCATGGCGATATCCACCAAACCGTCGCGCTCCATATCGCGAGCCGCCTCTCCGGCAATCTCCATAACGCGAATCAGGTTTTTGGTCGTATAGGCGCTGTTGAATGCATCGTAGGAAAGGCTCTGCGTCGCCACGTAATCGACAACGTCGGCAAAGCGCTGCTCGGCTTGGGCCGTCGTGTAACCGTAGCTCATCATGCCGGCAACAACCGAGAGCGCTATCCCCAGCAGAGCGACAAGGAGCCATGCCCCTGTCGAACGATTGTCCCGCTCCTGAGCGGCGTGGTCGGGCGCATCGATCATGACAGGCCCTCCATATTCAAAAATGGCGAAGGGTCATCAAAGTACTTTGACACTAGGCGTTCCATGGTGCCATCGGCAAGCATTTCTTGGTAGGCATGAGTGAGCTTGACGTCGATGCCGCGCGTATCGTTGATATCGAAAGCGGTGCCCAAACCAACCTCTAGCAGCGGCTCATCCAAAATGCGATATGTCACACCATAGTCTTTTTCGTAGGTGAGCAGCGAGGACTCATGCGCGGCGATAGCGTCGACCAGGCCCTCGACGAGCGCCGGGTTCAGATATGAACCGTCCGAAAAGCTGTAGAGCTCCTTGATCTGCGGAACGTTTTCATTTGTGCGATTGAGCAAAATGCCCTCGGGCTTGGTGGTGGACTGAACCGCCACGATCTTATCCTCAAGATCGGCAAGCGTGTAGATATCGCTCTGGGGATCGACCGCGACCACCTGGCGGCTCGCAAGGTACGGGCCGGCCCAACGATATTCGTTTTCGCGACCCGTCATACTAAAGCTGCCCATGACGCAATCGAGTTCGCCGCTCGCCAGCAGCTCTTTCTTCTTTTCCCAATCGATCATCTGGTTTTTTGGCTTGTAACCAATGCGGGCCAAAGCCTCGGTCAATATCTCGACATCCAGGCCAACGATATCGCCGTACTCGTCGGTATACACAAACGGTGGATAGAGGTCGCTGCCGACGTTGAGCGTCTTAAGGTCGTCGTCCTTGGCCTGCGAGGCGTCAGGGGCTTTTGATGCTGGCGTCGAGGCTTCGTCATTGTGCCCGGAACAGCCGGCCATCGCTATGACAAAGGCGCTCGCCACTGCAAGCGCGACAAACAACGAAATGGCAGCCGAGCGACGGGGTCTTTTCATCGAACTCCAGACGATCCTGTTTACAGACTGAAATGGTTAAAGATAATAGCAAACAAAACCACACGAGTACCCAATGGTTACAGACGTTTTACCATGCGGGGCCTTCCGGCCAACTTGGCAGAAGACCCCGCATGCAGCGCACGCTTACCGTGCATTAAAAACGTAGCGGTCCAGGCGGTCGCACGCTTCCCTTACGCGCGAAAGCGGCAGCGCCAGATTCACGCGAATGTGGCAGGGCCCGTGGAACGGGCGGCCGTCCTGATATCCCACGCCTACGCGCGCCCCCTCGTCGAGCAGCCACTGAATATCGCGGCCATGCTCGCGGCACCACTCGGTGCAGTCCAGAAACACCATGTACGTGCCCTGCGGACGCGAATAGGACACGCCCTCAAAATGCTCGTCCACGTAATTGCAGAAGTACTCGATATTGCCGGCAAGCACCTGGTTGAGCTCGTCCACCCACTCGTAGCCCTGCGGCTGGTAGGCACCGATAAGCGCATGCATAGAGAGGACGTTCATCTCGTTGTAGTGGGTCTTGTCGGACACGGCGCACACGCGGTCGCGCAGCGTCTCGTTATAGATGATGTGGTAGCTGCCGACCAGGCCCGCCAGGTTGAACGTCTTGCTGGGCGCATAGAGGGCAACCGTGCGCATGCGGGCGTCCTCGCTTACCGACTGCGTCGGAATA
Organism: Collinsella sp.; assembly: GCA_036304385.1. Classification (GTDB taxonomy): domain Bacteria; phylum Actinomycetota; class Coriobacteriia; order Coriobacteriales; family Coriobacteriaceae; genus Collinsella. The sequence continues at coordinate 16,124 of JAXIYS010000054.1, forward strand.
TGCTTGTGTCCCGGCAGGATGATATCGGACCAAATCTCGTCCGAAATCACCACGCAATCGTGCTGGCGATAAATGTCCATGGCGCGCTCGATCTCGTCGCGCTCCCATACGCGGCCGCAGGGATTGTGCGGCGAGCAGAACACCGCGGCATGGATGTGGTTTTGGGCGAGTTTGCGCTCCATGTCCTCAAAGTCCATGCGCCACACGCCCTGGTCGTCGAGCTTAAGCGGGCTGTGGACAATACGATAGCCCGCGGCCTCGATGGACTTGGTAAAGCCGATGTAGGTAGGGCTGTGGACCAGCACCGCATCGCCTGGCTGGACATACGCGCGTAGCGTCGACACGACACCGCCCAGCACGCCGTTTTCGTAGCCGATATGCTCCGGCGCCAAGTCCTCAACGCCGTTGCGACGGCTCTGCCATTCGATGATGCGGTCGAAGTACTCGGGACGCGGATTGAAGTAGCCAAACATGGGGTGCTGAGCGCGCTTGATGATGTACTCCTGAACCGTGGGCACCGTGGCGAAGTTCATGTCGGCCACCCACATGGGAATGCGGTCGAAGCCCTCGTCGGGTGCGTTCGGAGCCATACCGGGGATCTCGCCCCAAGAGTCAACGGCGATGGCATCCATGCCGTGGCGGTCGATAAGCGAGCTAAAGTCGTATTTCATGCTGAGCTCCCATGCAAAGCGGACTATTTTGGTAGGCGTTATTGTCCACCAGCATGGGCGATTTTGACATGGGGTTTGGCGCTTAATTTGACGGGTTCAGACGAATGACTGGTTAGTCTTGCGCGTCGTTGACGGCGACTACGGTTAGCTGGGTTTTATCGACCGTAAAAGATATGTCGAGCCCAGCATAAGCTAAGTGGTAAACGCGGTTTGGCTCGTGCTTGCTGCCCGCGCGGCGCGGATCTTGGCGAAGAACCTCGACCAGACCGGGGAGCTTTGCGGGCGGGACCATGTCTTGAAGAGCCTGCGGGAACTCAACATCGAGCTCTTGCCACGGAGCATCCTCAATCCAGCCGCCCGTTGCATCCGGGTGACAGTCCGCAAACGGAATGTAGGGCTTAATGTCGTAGATGGGCGTGCCGTCGCGCAGGTCGGCCCCCAGCACATGAATGATGGGGCCATCATCGGTGAACTCGACACGATCGAGCTTGACGCAGGTGAGACCGATGGGATTAGGGCGAAACGGACTGCGCGTGGCAAACACGCCCACGCGCTCGGCTCCACCCAAACGCGGCGGGCGCACGGTTTTCGACCACTTGACGTTGGTGCCGGACCTGTCCTGCGACTTGGCATCGGCAGCTATGTCCTTAGCCGTGCCGCCGGGCGTTCCGTTTTCGAAGCGCCACAGCAGCCATAAGTGAGAGAAGGAATCCAGGCCCTCAACTGCTGCGTTGGAGGCAAATTCCGGTTCAAAGACGATGCGTCCCTGCAGATGGGGTGCCAAAAAGCTGTTGCGCGGAAT
>JAXIYS010000055.1:0-31611 GCA_036304385.1 Collinsella sp.
GACACGGCCCGTGCCCCCTTCGTCGGTGATTTGTTGTTTAGTCGCTAGAAATCATATGACGGGGCACGGGCCGTGTTCCGCTATGCGGTTGTCAATTTGCGAAAGAAATTATGCGTCACCCCGATTGAGGGCCTCAAGGGAAACCGCACCCCATGTTGGACGCTCATTCTGGGATGTGCTTTCCGCAGTTGATCGATGCGGCCTTTAAGGACTGTCCCAAGCTGCCGGCAGGAAAGGAACGTCCCCAAGTGCCGGGTTTCCGCAGCCTGCAATGCTCCTCATGAACAGCCGCCTCAATAACAAAAGCCCCTGCGGCCGAAGCGGACCGCGGGGGCAACAGACCTGCAAGAGTTAACTCAAGTCCTCGCCATTTGATGCAATGACCTTTTGGTACCAGCAGAAGCTGTCCTTTCGGTAGCGATCGAACGTGCCTTTGCCCGTATCATCGGCATCAACATAAACAAAGCCATAGCGCTTCTTCATCTGCCCCGTCGAGGCCGACACCAAATCGATACAGCCCCACGGCGTGTATCCCATCAGGTCAACACCGTCCTCGACAATTGCATCGCGCAGCGCAAGAATATGCCTTCGCAGGTAATCAATATGATACGCATCGTGGACTTTGCCGTCTTCCAGCGCATCGAGTCCGCCCACACCGTTCTCGGCGATAAAGAGCGGAAGATGGTAACGATCGTGGTAGCCGGCAAGCGTCACGCGCAAACCCAGCGCATCGATCTGCCACTTCCAGGCAGTCTCTTTATCCTTGAGGTACGGATTGCGCAACGTCGGGAACACGTTGCCCTCCGCCTTCTCGGCGATCACCTGATCATCGGCGCACACCAAGCGCGAGCAATAGTACGAGAACGAGATGAAGTCGACCGTATGCTCTGCCAGATACTCCGTATCGCCCGGCTCAAAGGGCACGTGAACACCCTCTTTCTCGAGTGCACGCAGCTTCCAAGCAGGATAGGCGCCCGCAGCCATCACGTCTGTGTAGAAGTAGCGGCCGCGGTCCTCCTCATACGCAAGCCATACGTCCTCGGGCGCACAACGGTACGGATAGGTCGCACCGGCAGCGACCATGCAACCCACCTTGTTTGCGGGATCGATCTTGTGCAGAATCTCGACAGCGCGAGCGCTCGCCATAAACATATGGTGCGAGAACGCCGCGGTCACGGCTGCACGGTCACGCTCATCCTCGAGCGTGACACCCGCGTTGAGATAGGACAGCGCCACGCTGTTGATCTCGTTGAACGTAAGCCAATAACGCACGAGGCCCTGGTACGCGCGTCCGACGGTCTCGACGTAGTGCGCATACCGCTCGATCATCTCTCGGCTTTGCCAGCCACCATAGCGCTCGACCAGAGCCAACGGATAGTCGTAGTGCGACAGCGTCACAAGCGGCTCGATTCCATGCTCGCGCAGCGCCTCGAATACCTGACGGTAAAACTCCAAGCCCTCGCCGTTGGGCTCGGTCTCCATCCCTGTGGGAAAAATACGGCTCCAGCAAATTGAAAGACGCAGGCACTTAAAGCCCATCTCGGCAAAGAGCTCGACATCCTCGTGCCAATGATGGAAGAAGTCGTTGCCCCAGCGGCATGGATACAGCCTGTCCGGATCGTCCACGGGCTTTTGCCTGCCAAACATTACATCCCAGCGGTCGGAACCCTGTGGGATCAGGTCGGAGTGCGACATGCCGCGGCCGCCCTCGTTCCAGCCCCCTTCGGCCTGGTTGGCGGCGAGGGCACCACCCCACAAAAAGCCCTCGGGCATACCGGCGGCAGACGTTCTGTCAAAGTAACTCATGCTACTCAGCATCCTCGGCAGAAGCTGCCGCGGCGTTCTCCTGCTCCTGAGCCAGGAGCTGGTTATCGTACACCTTAAAGAACGGGTACCAGACCACAGCCATGACCACGATCAAAACGATCGTAAACACCCAGATGCGCGGGTCGAGGCACTGGACAAAGCCCTGAACGAAGATGGGGAACGTGCCGCTCACCAAGATGTAGAAGTTAGAGACAAGACCCAGTGAGACCGCACCCCAATACAGCAGGGCCGAGATCATGCCGCCTAGCACAAACGGAATCATGAGGATCGGGTTGAAGATGATGGGCGCGCCGAAGATCGCGGGCTCGGAGATACGGAAGAAGCTCGGCACGATCGATGCCCTGCCAAATGCCTTGAGCTGCTGCGACTTTGCCCTAAACGCGCAGAGCGCCACAAAAGAGAACGTATTACCCGTGCCGCCGATGAGGTTGATGGCCAACGACATGAGCGCCGGGTGGAACTCAAGCGGCTGCCCGGCAGCATAGAGCGAGGCGTTGGCGGCAAAGGCGGCAAGCGTGACCGGGGCGGTGATGGGCATTACGATCATGTTGCCGTGGACGCCAAAGCACCAAAACAGCAGCGTCATGAAGCAGATAAGCAGTGCGCCGGGCACAGAGTCAACTGCGACGGAAAGCGGGGCAGCGAGCAGCTTCTCGATAACCGAGGGGATGGACAGCGCGGGATCGATCATCTGGATCAGCAGGTTGCCGCCAAAGAAGATGAGGATGTTGGCGAGCATAGGTACGATGGCGCCAAAGGTTTCGGACAAAAACGGCGGCACGCCATCGGGCATCTTGATGGTGATGCCCTTGGTCTGGCAGAAGCGCGTGACCTCGACGGAGACCAAGGCAACGATGATGGCGGTAAACAGGCCCTGCGCACCCAGATAGGTGCAGGGGACCGCCTGGAGCACGGACTCGTCAGCAAGCTGGTAGTAGGACGACGGCGCCGCGGCGATCAGGAACATCACCAGCGAGGTCATACCGGCGTTAAGCTTGGGCATCTTGTAGGTGCCCGCCAGGTTATAGGCGATTGCGAACGTCACGATCACCGACAGTATGCCCATCGTCATGTTGAAGGGAATGAGCAGCGTGAGCTTATTGGCCGTGGCAAAATCGAGCCAAGGGCCAAAGACGGACCAGAACCCGCCCTGCGCCACCAGGTCGGCCGTGACCGGCGGGTTGGCGAGGATCATAAAGACGGCAGATACCAAGATGAAGCTGATCGCGCTCATAAAGCCCTTTTGCATGGAGGCAAAGTGGCGCTCGGTGCCGCAGAAATTGGCGATAGGGGTCAGTTTTTCCTGAAGCAGGGTCATGAACTTCTCCATGGTTGCCTCCTAACCCAACAGCGACTGGGCGAGTGCCAGCACGTTGGCGGCGTTGCCCATGCCGTAGTCCTGTGCGGGGATGACCGCAGTCGGCTTACCGCTCCCCTGCTTGACGGTGTTGAGCTGGTAGGACACCTGCGGCCCCAAGAGCAGCACGTCATAATTGGCGCACGTCTCCTGATACTCGCCGATACCCACCGCATCGATATCGAGCTCGATGCCGTTTTGCTCCGCATATTTCTCGAGTTTCTTCATCAGAATGCTTGTAGACAGACCAGCTGCGCAAACAAGAAGGATCTTCATAAGGGATTCCCTTCGCATTGATTGGTTGGATAGTCACCGCACGCCGCTAGGCGTTCTTGGTTGCAGTGCGCTCATACAGGCAGATCAGCTCCTGCACGAGCTCCTGAGCAAGCATGGAGCACATGAGGTGGTCCTGAGCATGGACCAGCAACACATCCACCGACAGATGCTCGCCCGCTGCCTCAGTCGAAAGCAGCTGCGTTTGGATGTGGTGAGCCTTGATTCCCGCATCCTTTGACTGCTTCATGAGTTTGGCGGCGGCGTCAAAATCCCCCGCCTTTGCCTTTTCAAGGGCTTCGAAGGCAAGGCTGCGTGCCTCTCCCGCTGCAGCGACCAGCTGAAACGAAACCATCTCGGTTCCCTGATCGTCCATAACGGTCTCCTCTCCCGTGATGTTTGGTTTGTACTTGAATATTCGAAACGCCTATCTCCCGCCCGCAATCCTCGAGGTTTATTGCAGGTAGACTGACAGGGTCATCGACAAAAGAAGTCTTAAGCCGTATGCGCTTGCACAAGCGCCATCAGCTCATGCCAGGACCGGCGCTCGCGTAGGCGCTCGACCCCCTGGCGGTCCATAAAGATCTCGGCGAGCAGTGAGCTCAAGATCCGCGCCTCATCGCCGCCCGACCGGGCAAACGACACCATAAAGACGATATCGACCTCATGGCCGTATTCGTCCCAAAGAATGGGATGTTCGAGCAGGCCCACGGTAACAAAGGCCTCGGCGCTCAAGGGATGCATCCCATGGGGCATGGCTACCCCATTGCCAAACGAGGTGGCGCTCGCGCTCTCGCGCTCGGCGACCTCTTGGGCAAACTGGGCATCGACACGGCCGCTCTCGACGGCGCGCTCGGAGAGATATCGGAGAACGGCCTGCTTCGACGACGCCTCAACGCGGTTGAAGAACAGGGCACGGCTAAAGAAAGAGCTCACGGAGTCCGATTGCGCAGTGTCGTCGCTCAGCACCTTGCGGATAGCGTTGACATCGCTCGTCTCCAAGAAGAAATCGGCCTCGCGGACGGGCACGGGCAACTTGACGTTGAGCGGCACCGTTGTGAACACGTAGTCGATATGCGAAAAATCGAACGTTCCCACGCGGGCGACATCGCATGTCTCAATCGAATCGATATACATGCCAAACTGCTTGCGGTACTGGTGCTCGAGCATACGGGCGCTTCCCGCTCCCGAGGCGCACACGATCAGGATGCGTTTGCGACGCGGCTGGTCGGCTTGCTGCTCGAGGGCCAGGGCAAATGCCATGGCGATGTAGCCGAGCTCTTCATCAGAGGGCTGGCTGCCAAAATGACGCTCGAGTACCTGCGAGGTGCCAGCTGCCATCGAATAGGCCAACGGAAACCTCGTCTTGATATCGGGCAGCATGGGGTTATCCATATGCATGTGATATTCAAGGCGATAGCCCAGAGGGCCGATATGCCGAGCAAGGTTCATGCGAAGTTCAAGATCGCCGCTAAAGTCAAACCTAAACTCATCGTTGACCGCACGTACCATCTCGGAAGCAATCTCCCACATCTCGTCCGAGATAACGGCAGAGCCCTTCTCGGGCACGCCCGTGCCCCTGCCGAGCAAATGGATTGCGATAAAGGCAACCTCTTCTCGGGGCATGCTCACGCCCAGGGCATCCTTGATGTTTGCGGCAATCTGGAAAGCCGCGGCGTATTCGCGCGTTCCCTCCAGTTTTTGAACGTCCGATTCTGCAGCTGGGACATAGCAGCCCTGCTCGATGCGGCCAAGAGCAATGTAAAGATGCATGATGAGATTGCGGGATGCCAGCGAGCTCACCGTGACGGGCGAGGCCGTCAGGGCATCGTCCACACATGCGGCGATGGCCCGCAGGCGCTCGGCGAGCTTTGCATCGTCGGTGTCGGGCAACACGGGCCTCACCAGCGAGGCCAGGCACAGGCGCCGTTGCGACTCCCCGCCCGCAACGCGGATTCCGTAGCGTGGGCGCTTTTCGAGCGTTAAGTCAAATTGGGCGAGTTTCTGCTCTACCAGACGCATGTCATTGGACAGAGTTCGCGCCGAAACGTAGAGTAAATCCGCATACTCCTCAATCGTCACCCACTGGGACCGCATGAGGAGGTCGTTAAGAAGGAAGGACACACGGCCGTCGCGCGTATCAGGAATGCCCGGATGGGCCTGAGCCGCACCGTCTAGCAAGCGAGCAAGCTCATCTGCACGTGCAACATCGATACGATACTGCCCCTTGCTGCCAACGATGCGTGCAACCCCTGCAAGGTTGTCGTTTGCGCGATGGATATAGTTTCTCACGGCGCGCTCGCTTACCTCGAGACGCTTGGCAAGTACCGCGACAGCGACAGGCTGAGCGTCCTCGATCATATTTACAAGCTGCTTGACGCGAGCATCCATGTCCTCCTCCTTTCCCTGCGTCTAGTCTAACGCGGTAAAGAATGACACTCCACGTCGCGCTCGTTCCGCCAACTCGGAACAGGTTGCGGGGAGTCCAGCCGAACTTATAGGGAGCACGGAGAAAGGACCCGAAAGCCATGTGCCGGTGTGAGATGCGCTTTCCGCAGTCATTGGGGACAGACTTAAATGAGTAGTCGTTGTGGACGTTCTTGTTTGACTAGTCGTTTAAGAACGTCCCCAATGACTAGGTGAATAGCAAAAGCCCCGCAGTCGGAGCGGACCGCGGGGCTCATGAAGAGAGGCTAGTTTGTGGGCGCTTTGCCTGGCGCCCACGGGAGAGGCAACGGAGTAGGGGCTACTCGTGGATGCGGGTACCGGAGAGGCCGGCCATGGTCTCGGCGGCCTTGTCCAGGGCGCCGATGATGCAGGTGCGGCCCTTGCGGGAGCGGGCGAACTTGATGGCGGCGCGGACCTTGGGCTCCATGGAACCCTTGCCGAACTGACCCTCGTCGGCCAGGCGCTCGGCCTCGTCGGCGGTGAGGTCCTCGAGCTCCTCCTGGTTGGGCTTGCCAAAGTTGATGGCGACGTGCTCGACGGCGGTCAGCAGGAACAGGACGTCGGCGTCGCAGTCCTCGGCCAGCAGCTCGCCGCCCAGGTCCTTGTCGATGACGGCGGGAACGCCCTTGTAGCAGCCCTTGTTCTCGTAGTCGCGGACGACGGGGATGCCGCCGCCACCGCAGGCGATGACGATGAACTCGTTGTCGAGCAGGTTGAGGATGGAGTCGGCCTCGACGATCTTCTTGGGATCGGGGGAGGCGACGACGCGACGCCAGCCGCGGCCGGAATCCTCGACGAAGACCTTGGAGGGATCCTCGGCCATGAACTCCTTGGCCTGCTCCTCGGTGTAGAAGGGGCCGATTGGCTTGGTCGGGTTCTTGAACGCGGGATCGTCGGGATCGCACTCGATCTGGGTGACGACGGTGGCGGCGTGCCAACGCTTGTAGCGCTTGTGCATCTCGCGGCCGATGCCCTGCTGCAGGTGATAGCCGATGTAGCCCTGGGACATGGCGCCGCACTCGGGCAGCGGCATCTCGGGGGTGCCGATGGCGTCGTGGGCGGCGGCGAAGGCGTTCTGGATCATGCCGACCTGCGGGCCGTTGCCGTGGGTGATGATGATCTCGTTGCCCTGCTCGATGAGGCCGAGGAGAGCGTGGGCGGTGTTGCTCACGGCCTCGATCTGCTCGACGGGGTTGTTGCCGAGGGCGTTGCCGCCGAGGGCGACGACAATACGATCGGGCTTGCCAAGAGGCTTAGACATTGCTGGAATCCTTTCTGTAAAAGGCCTACAACCCATTAATAACCCGCGTCCGTGCGATACGCGAGTTTATTAAGGTTTATATTCTCTTTATCGCTCATTTTATTCATTTTGAAAATAGCGGAACGGTGAACGGTCGTTTTTATCCGCTCAGCGTACAGAACCCCAGCTCAGACATATCTACGCCATTTACGTGCGACTTTATTTAAATGCAGCGAGGATTATGCCAGATTATGCAAACTACATCTCTGCTAAACACAAAACGGACAGCGCAATATCTTACTCGCACTATACGAGATTCTATGCACTTATAAGTCGAGTATGCACCCCTGCAAAAACAAGGGGCTTTTCATCCAGCATAAGGAATAAAGAAGAGCTCCGAAAAGGCGGCAACAGCCAAGTCCCCCATCTATCCCCAAAGTGGCGCGAGGTTTCGCGGCAAAGCCGCGAAACAGCGAAAGGGACGGAATACCCGGCCAACTACGTCCTTCATCCGCCCACACAATCCGAGGACGTAGTCGTAGCAGGATCTGAGGGCTAACCTTCGCGGACACTCCGCAGGACGAAAGAACCCCCGCCGCACGTAGTGCGCAGCGGGGGTTCTTTCATGTCCGAGGACGTCCGCGAAGGTTAGCCCTCAGATCCTGCGGTGGGAGACCTAGGCCTCGTTGTACACCGTCTTGAGCTTCAGCAGGTGCTGATAGCGGTCCATAGCGGCCTGCTCATTCTCCTTGAAGAGCTCCTCGGCGCGCTCGGGGAAGGAACGCGTCAGCGAAGCGTAACGGGCCTCGTTCATCAGGAACTCTTGATAACCGCCCGCGGGCTCCTTGGAATCGAGCGAGAACTTCTTGCCGGCAGCAGCCTCGGGGTTGAAGCGGAAGAGGTTCCAGTAACCGCACTCGACAGCCTTCTTCATCTCGGCCTGGCAGTTCTGCATGCCGCCCTTCTTGATGGAGTGCATCTCGCAGGGGCTGTAGCCGATAATGAGGGACGGGCCGTCGTAGGCCTCGGCCTCGTGAATGGCCTTGAGGGTCTGAGCCGGGTTGGCGCCCATGGCGACCTGCGCCACGTAGACGTAGCCGTAGCTCATGGCAATCTCGGCCAGAGACTTCTTCTTGGTCACCTTGCCGGCAGCGGCGAACTGAGCAACCTGGCCCAGGTTCGAAGCCTTGGAGGCCTGACCGCCGGTGTTGGAGTAGACCTCGGTGTCGAAGACGAAGACGTTGACGTTGTGGCCGGAAGCCAGGACGTGGTCCAGGCCACCGAAGCCGATGTCGTAGGCCCAACCGTCGCCACCGAAGATCCAGAAGGACTTCTTGGTGAGGTAAGCCTTGTCGGCGAGGATCGCCTTGGAAGCGTCGCAGCCGCACTTCTCGAGCTCGGCAACGTAGGCGGCGGCAGCGGTCTTGGAGGCCTCGGCGTCGTTGACGGAGTCGATCCAAGCCTGACCGGCGGCCTTGAGCTCGTCGGACGGACCATCAGCGGCGATGATCTCCTGCGTAGCGGCGATCAGCTTCTTCTGAACGGCCTCATAGCCAACGGCCATGCCCAGACCGTGCTCGGCATTGTCCTCGAACAGGGAGTTGTTCCACGCCGGGCCGTGACCGTCCTTGTCCTTGCAGTAAGGAGCGGTGGCAGCGGGGTTGCCCCAAATGGAGGAGCAGCCGGTGGCGTTGGAGATGAACATGCGGTCGCCGGCGACCTGGGTCACCAGACGTGCATAGGCGGTCTCGGCGCAGCCGGCGCAGGATCCAGAGAACTCCAGGTAGGGCTGCTTAAACTGGCTGCCCTTGACGTTGGCCGCGATGAGCTCCTTCTTCTCGGAGACGTTCTCGACCATGTAGTCCCAAACGGGCTGCTGGTCCATCTCCTGCTCGGTGGGAACCATCTCGAGGGCACCCTTGGGGCAGACCTTGACGCAGCTGGTGCAGCCCATGCAGTCGAGCGGGGACACGGCCATGGTGAACTTCATGCCCTTGGCCTTGGGGCCCATGGCGTCGAGCGTGCGGGTAGCCTCGGGCGCGGCGGCGGCCTCGTCCTCGGTCATCGCGAACGGACGGATGGTGGCATGCGGGCACACATAGGCGCACTGGTTGCACTGGATGCACTTGGTCTCGTCCCAGTGGGGAACGACCACGGCGACGCCGCGCTTCTCGTATGCGGAGGCGCCCAGCTCAAACTGGCCGTCGGCGCAATCGACGAAGGCGGAAACAGGCAGGCTGTCGCCATCCATGCGATCGATGGGCTCGAGCAGGTTCTTGACCTGCTGGGCGATGGCGGACTTGGTCTCCTCGGAGAGCTCGACGGGAGCGGCATCCTCGGCGGTAGCCCAGTCGGCCGGAACCTCGAACTTACGGAAGGCGGTAGCGCCGGCATCGATGGCCTTGTGGTTGGCGTCGACGATGGCCTGGCCCTTCTTCATGTAGGACTTGGTGGCCGCGTCCTTCATGTACTGCAGAGCGTCCTCGGCGGGCAAGACCTTGGCCAGCGCGAAGAAGGCGGACTGGAGCACCGTGTTGGTGCGCTTGCCCATGCCGACCTTGGCGGCCAGGTCGATAGCGTCGATCAGGTAGACGTTGACGTTGTTGTTCGCGATGTAGCGCTTGGCCACGGCGGGCATGTGCTCGGCGAACTCCTCGTCGCTCCACTGGCAGTTGACCAGGAAGGTGCCACCCGGCTTGACGTCGCGGACCATCTTGAAGCCCTTGACGATGTAGCTGGGGTTGTGGCAGGCGACAAAGTCGGCCTTGGTCACGTAGTACGGCGAACGGATCGGGGAATCACCAAAGCGCAGGTGCGAAACGGTGACGCCGCCGGTCTTCTTGGAGTCGTACTGGAAGTAGGCCTGAACGTACTTGTCGGTGTGGTCGCCGATGATCTTGATCGAGTTCTTGTTGGCGCCGACGGTACCGTCGCCACCCAGACCCCAGAACTTGCACTCGATGGTGCCGGGGGCTGCGGTGTTGGGCGCATCCTCGGCCTCGGGCAGGCTCAGGTTGGTCACGTCATCGACAATGCCGATGGTGAACTCGCGCTTGGGCTCGTCCTTCTTGAGCTCCTCGAAGACAGCGAACGCGGACGCGGGAGGCGTGTCCTTGCTGCCCAGGCCATAACGGCCGCCGACGACCTTGATGCCCGTCTTGCCGGCCTCGTAGAGAGCGGAGACGACGTCCTGGTAGAGCGGCTCGCCGATGGAACCCGACTCCTTGGTACGGTCCATGACGGCGATCTTCTGGACGGTCTCGGGGAGAACGTCGACGAAGTGCTTGATGGAGAACGGACGGAACAGACGAACCTTGACCAGGCCGACCTTCTCGCCGTGAGCGTTGAGGTAGTCGATGACTTCCTCGAGCACGTCGCAGAAGGAGCCCATGCACACGACGACGCGATCGGCATCGGGAGCGCCGTAGTAGTTGAACAGGCCGTAATCGGTGCCGAGCTTCTCGTTGATCTTCTTCATGTAGCCCTCGACGACGGCGGGAAGCTCGTCGTAGACCTTGTTGCAGGCCTCACGGTTCTGGAAGAAGATATCGCCGTTCTCGTGGCTACCGCGGGTGTGCGGGTGCTCAGGGTTGAGCGCGTGGTCGCGGAAAGCCTGGACGGCGTCCATGTCGCACATCTCGGCCAGATCCTTGTAGTCCCACATGGCGACCTTCTGGATCTCGTGGCTGGTGCGGAAGCCGTCGAAGAAGTTAAGGAACGGGGTCTTTCCCTCGATGGCGGCGAGGTGAGCCACCGGCGAGAGGTCCATGACCTCCTGGACGTTGCCCTCGGCGAGCATGGCGAAGCCGGTCTGACGACAGGCCATGACGTCGGAGTGATCGCCAAAAATGTTCAGGGCGTGGGAAGCGACACAACGCGCGGAGACGTGGAAGACGCCCGGGAGCTGCTCGCCCGCGATCTTGTACATGTTCGGGATCATCAGGAGCAGACCCTGAGAAGCCGTGTAGGTGGTGGTCAGAGCACCGGCGCCCAGCGAACCGTGAACGGTACCGGCCGCACCTGCCTCGGACTCCATCTCGACGACCTTGACCGGGGTGCCGAAGATGTTCTTGCGACCCTGGGCCGCCCACTGGTCAACATGGTCGGCCATCGGGCTGGACGGCGTAATGGGATAGATTCCCGCTACCTCGGTGTACGCATACGAAACATATGCGGCCGCCTCGTTGCCGTCCATAGACTTAAACTTACGCGCCATATACCCCTCTCCTCTCATATAGGTATACAGGCCCCGGCGATTGCCGGGATATTGGCGTGATGGGATTTACGCTGTTGCTTCCAATCATCTGGCAGGCAGGCTCAGCAGCAGGTACGTGGCGTGGAGAGAAGACATGCCGAGGCGAGGGGCAACTGATGCGCCCCACAGACCCGACCGCCCGTCTTGCACATGACCGAGCGCCGCAAAGGCCGCATGCCGGATGCTCCCGGGCACGCCCCGGCGATGGGAAGCGCCCGCAACGGAAATCCGCATGCGGGTTTATTGTACCCCGCCGTCAAGTGTAATTTCGGCAAATATAGGCGGGCGGTAAAGGTTTACCTCGGGTGACTGCCGGGAGCAAAATGATCCCTTGGGGACGGAGGGACCATTTGGCGGGACTGGCTAGAGGGCACCGAAGAGGATGGCGTAGGTAGTGGATTCGCCGAGTTTGAGCTCGTCGCCGGGATTAAGTTGGGCGGAACGACCGGGCTCGACCTGAATGCAGACGCGCGTGGCCCCGTTTACCACCACGGTTCCGTTGGTGGACGACAAGTCCTCGACGTGCCAGATATTTTGAGCATCGCACCAGATATGGGCATGGCGGGCCGAGACATCGTCGCCGACGTCGGTAATATCGCCCTCACCAGTGGCCAGCGCGCCAATCTCAACACCCTGCTCACTCGGCTGAATCCAGCGCGGGGCGCTCACGACAAAACTGTTTTGTATGCGCAGCAAGCCCAAGGGGTGCGCCGGGGCGGGTTCGCGTTCGCCCGCGGTCATCGACATGCCAAGCGAACGAGGCGTGGATGTGCCTCCGCCACAGGTCGCGTGCGCGTAGTCGATGGCATAGTTCACCGAGGACCGCACATCCGCCGAACAACCGACGGCGACAAACAGCACCAGCACGGCCTCGGCGCGCTCGGCGGGCATGAGTTCTGCCGCCTGGGACAGGCGATCGAGCGCGTTGCGATAGAGATTCGTGTCCTGGTGACACTCTTCGAGCGCGCGTACCATCGGTTCACCTGCAGGACCGCACACCATATTGATCACAGCCGTGGAGTCCATGGGGTTGCGCCGGCGCAAGGCCAGTTGCGACATAATACGCGCAGCCGATGTACCGTATTCGGCAAAGTAGCGCTGCTGAAGCGTGCCGACCGGTGCGCGAACGATAAAGCGGGAAACCCAAGAGCGATCGGCGGCTCGGCTCTGCGGGCTGCGGCCGTCGGCGAGCGGACGGGACGAAAGCACCAAGCCGCACAGCTCGATATGGCTCAGATGCGCCGCGCGCTTAAAGATGTCAAACATGGCCCCGCATGGGGTGAGCTCAACTTGAGATGCCATGACCTAGGCCTCCTTGGTCGTAGAAATAGAATCGGACGATACTTCGACAGGTCCGCCAAAAGTACGGGCAGCTGCGGCTCCACCGGCAAGCGGAGTCGCCATCTGGGCTTTTGTGCGCCGCGGTGCCGAAACGGGAAGCTCAAAGGCAAAGCCCATCGCAAGTAAAAACCACGTAAGCGTATAGGTTGCAACCAGAGCGGCAACAAGGCCGCCCATCACGGCGCGTTGGGAAAATACGCTACATGCAGCCACAACCAGCACCGGAGCCTCGCAGGCAGAAAGCGCAAGCACACCCTGCAGGAACCCCGAGCGCCGATCGCGCGCAAGTGCCCCCGCGGCAACGCCGGCCATGCCTGGTAGCGCCAACGCCAGTGCGGCAATAATACCCGGTAGTGGCCCAGACCACACGAGCGATCCCAAAGTCGCCGTCACGCGAGCGCCCGACGCCAGCAGCGCGGCCGAAACCACGACCACAGCCCAAACCACGCCACAGACGACCGCCGCGCCGACCATCAGCGCGCGACGAACCGCGCGGCCGGACGCATCCATGGGGCACGGCGTGAGCGGCTCGCCGCGGAGCGAACGACCGACATTTTGTGCATAGTGGTCACAAAACGCCGAGAGCGCCGCCTCGACCGCCGCCGGCTCGGGACGATCTTTTTGATGGCTGGACAGACAGGCCATCACCACGTCGAACAGCTGGGCATCGACAAACGCCAGCGCATCGCGTAGCTCCTCGGAATCCGGCTCAAGCCCCAACTGCTGGGCCTGCTCAGCCGCGGCGAGCGCCACATCGGGCTCACGACGAAGCAGCTGAGTCAAATCGCAACCGGGCGCATGGGCACCAATGGGATAGTCGGGCAGCGTGTCCATCTTGAGACGGTAGGGGCTGGCGATGTCGCGCGTCTTTTTGCGCGAACCCGAGGTGCCCGAAGTGCTCGGCGCAGCTTCGTATGGCGCGACGCCGGCAATGAGCTCGTAAACCGTGCTTGCCGCGGCATAGACGTCGATCGCCGGCGACATACGCAAAGCGCGCAGGTCGGGAATATCGTCGGTGAGCATCTCGGGCGGAGCGTAGGCCACCGTCGCGCGACGCAGCGTGGCATAGCGCTCGGTAAAGGATGCCTTGCCGCCGGTACCGGCCACGGCCGACGCAGGCTCGAGCGCCAGCGACGAGCCAAAGTCGATCAGGCACAGGTCAAAGGTGCCCTCGGCAAGCTGCCGGTCAAGCGGCAGGCGCGCCGTACGCACCATAATATTAGCGGGCGAGATATCGCGATGGACAAAGCCCTCCCCCACCAGGCTCATGCGGCAGAGCAGGTCGAACAGGTCGCGCCCCAAGCGCGCCGCCACAAGCGGCGATAGGCGTCCGGCATCGTCCACGGCGAGTCGCGAGCGCAAGCGGGCGAGCGTCTCGCCCTCGACCCATTCCATGACAATTGCAGGCACACCGTCAACCTCGCCCCAGCCATAGAGGCGGGGAAAGCCCTTAAGGCCCGAAAGGGCGCGATGGCATTCATATTCCTCGCGAAATGCCGCTTTGAACTTGGCGACCAGCGACTCATGGGCGGCATCGTCGTCAAACTCATCGCGCGTCGGCAAGATGAGCTGTTTGAGTGCTACGTCCTCGCCTTGGGCGTTGACAGCACGCGTCACGCGGCCGATACCGCCACGGCGCATGGTGGCATCGTCGGCAAACAGTATCGTAAAACGACGCAGATAGGCAGGCAGTTCGTCCTGACCGAGCGCAATGGCCGGCTCAAACCCGTCGACACGCGCCAGGCGCAGGCCGACCATGGGATCGCGACCGAGCGATTGTGGTGTGGTGGATGCAAGATCGGTCATCATAGGGCAAGCGCCGCCACGTTATTGTTGAAGTTACCGAGCGCGACGTCATCATCGCCGTAATGGCCGACCCATTGACATAGGTTGGTGTAACAGCCCCACAGATTGGCATACTGCTGATACCACCTTGACCGGGGCGAGAATGTCTGACGACCGAACTCGGCTCGAATGACAAACATCTCCCCGACCAGGCTGTCGCACGGCCTGGGATCTCCCGTAGAGTTATAGGTCGAGACCACGTCATTGGCACGAGAAACATAGCCGTCGAGCATGTTGTACTTGGTCACAAGCCAACTGTGAATGCTCTCTTCCTCAGCAGCGGAAAGGCCGCCGGAGTTTGCATCGTTGTCAGTGTTGCCGCCCGTCGAGCCGCCGTTTCCAGGCCCTTCGGTAGAGGAACCCGACCCAGAGCCGCCGCCCGAACTCGATGAATCCGAGCCGGAGCCAGAAGTATCCGAGCTACCGGGCTTTCCGGACTGCTGGGCGTCCTGCTCCTTTTGCTGCTCGACCTTATTCACCGTTGCCGCCACGCTATTGTTGGACAATCGATCGATGATCTTGGTGTTGGTGAGCACGATGGTTTTGCCATTGGCAAGCGTGACTTCGTTGTCCGGGGCCTCGGCGCCGTCCGCATCGTCGGTGCCAAACACAATATGCCCGACCACACTTGCCCAAGCATATCCAGTCGTGGTGCCCAGATCGCTTTTGACCTCATGCCCCACGCGCGGTTCGCGTGCGGCATGCGCCTGCATCATGGACGGCACGGTCATGCCATAGGCAGAAACGCCAGCTATGACCAGCACCAGCGAGCACGATAGCAGTGCGTACGCCCGCGGCGCCAAGCCCAGTCGGCGTCGTATGCGCACCGCGGCGCCGCGCTTTGTCTGAGTGCCACCGGGCCGCATGCGTTCTCCTCCAACAAAAACACGCCGCTCGGGAGCGGCGCATTCATTCGAATCCATATTTGAGTGTATCAGCGAACCAAAAAGGTTGCGCAACGAATGGACAAATTAAGGATGCGAGCGGAAGCATCCATGCGATAAGCGGATACGAAGCATCTTTGTTGCACAACAAACTCACAGTCGCACGGGGAAATTATGACTACCCCGTGCGTCGCGAGGAAAACATACGGCAGGAGCAGGCTCGCCACCTAAATCGCGCGGCGGGCCTCGATGGCGCGGCCAAGCGTAAGCTCGTCGGCATACTCCAAGTCGCCGCCCACGGGAAGGCCGCTTGCCAGACGCGACACCTCGACGCCCAACGGCTTGATGGTACGGGCCAGATAGCTCGCCGTGGTCTCGCCCTCAATATTGGGGTTGGTGGCGATGATGACCTCGTGGATGTCCTCGTGGCCCAAGCGTGCCAGCAGCTCTCGAATGTGCAGCTGCTCGGGGCCAATCTTGTCCATGGGACTGATCACGCCGCCCAATACGTGGTAGAGGCCGTGGTAGCTGCCCGTGCGCTCGATCGCCTGGACATCGCGCGGCTCGCCCACCACGCAAATGCGAGTGGTATCGCGCATCGGGTCCTGGCAGATGGAGCACTCGTCGGCCGTGGCGTAGTTAAAGCAGCGGCTGCAAAAGTGGACCTCCTGCTTGACCTCCAGGATGGCCTCGGCCAGGCGGCGCGCCTCCTCGGCGTCGGCCTCCAACAGGTAATAGGCGATGCGCTGGGCCGACTTGGGACCAATGCCCGGCAGACGGCCCAGCTCATCGAGCAGTTTTTGCAGACTGTGGTTGGCACTCATATATATGCGTGTCTTAGAACGGCATGCCCGGGATGTTGAGGCCGCCGGTGATGGCGCCCATCTGCTTGTTGGCGAGCTCGTTGACGCCGCGGACGGCCTCGTTGACGGCAGCCATGATCATATCCTGCAGCATATCGACGTCCTCGGGATCGAGCGCATCGGGATCGATGGTGAGGTTGACGAGCTCCATCTCGCCGTTAACGGTCACCTTGACCATGCCGCCGCCGGCAGAGGCGTCGACGGTCTGAGACTTGAGGTTCTCCTGCGCGGCGGCAAGCTGCTCCTGCATCTTGCGAGCCTGCTTCATCATCTGCTGCATGTTCATACCGGCCATGATGGCTCCTTTACGTGCGGCCGCACGCCGAGCTGCAAGGGCAGCCGGAGCACGGCGGGACTTTCAAACTCAAAAATCGTACCACGGCGCGCGGCGAGAGAGCGGGGCGGACGTGTTACCTCAGTCGATATACATGTCCTCCAATACAAACCGCACTCAAAGATTATGCAAGGTCGAATTATGCAAGGTTGCATAATATCGCACACTCAATCTAGTAGAGCCGAATCCGGCATTTCATGTGCGCCACTAAATAGCTAAATGCCGAACCGCTGCTCGAGGCGGCGCACATGGCGGCAGGGTATAATTTGATTGCCATAGATAGTAATTTGGAGGTGCCCCATGAATGCCCCCAACGCGCTCCAAAACATCCGCTCAAAACACCCCGTTGCATATGTGGTTCTCTATCTCTTTGTCGGCTGGGCATTGCTGGTTGTCATCACCCATGCCATAGCTTTTGGAGCAGAACTGCTGATAGCCAGCTCGGACCAGCCCGTCGTCAAATGGGAGACGACCGATGAGTGCACCGACGGAACCCGAACCGTCTACTACAACAGCCCGTCCCTCTATCAAGAGTTCAAGGTCAAGATAAAGGACTTCAAGATTGTCGATGCCGAGCTAGGCGTTTATTTGGCAATCGGAGCAACCATTAACGCCGAGCAAGTCGAGTACACGGACAGCCATGCGACGTATCGTATCGACCTCAGCATCCTAGGCCGACCGTCACGCACCTGTCTGCTCAAATGCGACATACGCGGCACCACACTACACATGTCCGAAATACAGATGCGCCCGGACAAGGGGGCCTCTTCTTGAGCAGTATACCCGCCTGCGCAGCTACTCCACCGGCTTGAAGATGGTGGCCTGGCCAAAGACGCTGCGGATGAGGGCCTTGGCCTCGTCCTCGGTCTGCGGGATGCTCGGGGCTGCGCCCTGATGGCCGAAGGGGCTGCCAGCACCGGGATTGGATTCCCAGGGAGCGGCGGGGACGTCGTCGTTTGCAGAGGCTGCGGGTGCCACAGCAGCGGCCTTGGTCGCGGACGCCGCACCCGGCACGTCGAACGGGGGCAGATCGTCCCCGCCGGCATCGGCAGCAAAACCACCGACCATAGCATCGTCGTAGGGCACCTGCTCGGATTCCCATGGCGCAGCCTGCGCAGGCGGCTGAGCCATGGGGACGGACGCGCGCTCGGGCGCTCGGGGCGCGGGCTCGGTCGGGAGCTTGCCCGTGGCAGGAGCACCGGCAGGGTTGTCGGAGCGCAGCCAAGGGGCCTTGGCCAGGTCGGATGACTTGGGCGCAGGCGCGGCAGCGGACTTGGGCGCGGGGATCGGAGCAGCCGGTTTGGGCGCAGCGGGTTCAGGCGCCGACGGGGTCGGTGCCGCTACCGGCGCCGCTTTTGGCTGCGTCGCGCTGGCGCTCGAGGATGCAGGGGGCACCGAGGACACGGGTTGCGGGTCCGCAGATACCGCAGCCCGTGCAGATGGAGAATGCTCCTCATGTTGAGGAGCCGGCGTGCCACCCCCATCCAGGACATAGTCGACGGTACGACGACCGAAGACCGCGCAGACCGTCGGCAGGACCACCGACTGCGTATCGGCGCGACCGAGCATCTTGATGGCAAAAGTCGAACCCGCGGGGAACGAGACCGTGAGCTTGGAGCCGTCGTCGGCCGTGGCGCGGGCGTTGAGCAAAAGCCCTGCGTAGGAGGCCTGACGAGCCTTGACGCGCTCGACGACCTCGGCCCATTTGCGCTGGAGCTCGCCGGCGTCCTCAACCGCGGGGGTCTCGGCAGCACCGGCGGCGGCAACCTGGGCGGCGTTGTTGGGCTTGGACACCGACACGGTCGATGCAGCAGGCGCGGAAGCCGGAGCCGCAACGGGCTGAGGTGCAGGCGTTACAGGTCTGGGCGCCGGCGCAGGAGCCGCGGACTTGGTCGCAGGCTGGGCAGCCGGAACAGCAGCGCCGCGGTCCCAAGGCATACCGCCCTGGCGCGCGGACGTAGCAGCGGGGGCAGCGGATGCCGCCGGAGCGGCAGCACGAGCGCCCGAAATGAGCGTCGGCTGTTGGGCAGCAGCGGGTACGGATGCTGCAGGCGCGGCGGCCTGAGCAGCAGCCACGCTCGCCGGCACGGCGCCGTTGGCAATCATGGCCTCCAGGCGTGCCACGCGCTCGGCCAATGCCTCAATCGTTAAATCGGCCTCGGGACGCGCCAGACGCGTGCAGGCAATCTCGAGCACCAGGCGCACGTCGCTCGCGCCCCTCATCTCCAGTGCGGCATCGTCGAGCACCGTCAGCACGCGGGCCAGGCGGTCGGCAGGATGCTCGCCAAAGGCAGCGGCCTCGGCAGCAAGCGCCTCGGCCTGCTCGGAGCCGCCCTCAAACAGCTCGGCACGGGCACCGGCAACGCAGGCAACGTACACGTCGCGCACATGCGCCACCAGGTCGCGCGTCAGCTCCAGCAGGTCATTGCCCTCCTCGACCTGCGCACGGATCAGTCCATAGAGCTCGGCAACATCGCGATCGGCAATGGCGCGGGAAAACTCGCCCAGAATCTGGTCCGAAACCTCGCCCAAAAGCGAGCGGGCGTCGTCCGCATGCACAGAACCGTTGCCAAAGACGCTCAGCTGCTCCAGCGTGGAAAGCGCGTCGCGCATACCGCCCTTGGCATGGCGCGCCACAATGGCGAGTGCCTCGTCGTCGTAATCGAAGCCCTCCTGCTCGCACACGTAAGACAGGCGATGCTCGATATCCTCGTTGCCGATGCGGTGGAAATCGAAGCGCTGGCAGCGTGAGAGAATGGTCTCCAGAATCTTTTGCGGGTCGGTGGTGCACAGCACAAAGATCACGTGTGCCGGCGGCTCCTCAAGCGTCTTGAGCAGCGCGTTGAACGCCGCCGTCGTGAGCATGTGGACCTCGTCGATGATATAAATCTTGTACTTGCCGCGCACCGGGGCAAAGTTGACGGAGTTGATGATCTCCTCGCGCACGTTGTCCACGCCGGTACGGCTTGCGGCATCGAGCTCGTAGACATCGGGGTGGTTACCCTCGGCAATGAGCTCGCACTCCTCGCAAGTACCGTCGGGCATGCAGCCGCTTGCACCCTCGGCGCGCGCCGCCTCGGCATTGCGGCACAGCAGCGCCTTGGCCAGAATGCGCGCCATGGTGGTCTTGCCCGTGCCGCGCGGTCCGCAGAACAGGTAGGCGTGGGACAGGCGCCCCTCGGTGATGGCGTGCTCGAGCGTCGAGACGATATGCTGCTGGCCCACCACGGAGTCAAAGGTGAGCGGGCGATACTTTCGGTACAACGATTCCATGGGTGCTCCCCCGGGTATACTGAGTCTTGTTGCCGCGGCGGCCATGCGGTCGCACGGCACACTGCATTCCATAATAACCCGTACGGCGAGCCCGCCGCGATAGGAGTCCAAAGAGCATGGCAGACGCAGAGAGCAACCTCGTTCCCTCCGAAGCAGCCGACCAGGTCGAGGTCGCGCTCGAGGAGCAGGCCGCAGCCGATGACGGCATCCTGTACCTCAACGAGTACCAGTACGAAAACGACCTCGTCACCGACTTCGCCCGCCTGGTCGCCTCGCCCAGGCGTCGCGGCTCGCTGTATGTCGCCGCGGCAGTTGCCGCGCTCATCGGCATCGGCATGCTGGTGGCCGGCGGCAGCTGGATCAAGTTCGGCGTCGTCCTGATCGTGTTCGGCGCCTTTTTGGCCTGGTGGAGCAAGAACCTGCACCACACGCTCGCCCGCGACTTTATCGACGCCGTCGAGGCCGACGAGTCCATGGGTGGCCGCTATCGCCGCGTCGCCGCCAACGAGGACGGCCTGATGGTTTGGGGCAAGAGCGGCAAGTCGCAGTTCTTCCCGTTTGACAAGCTCGACCACGTACTCGACGGCGAGCGCATCTTTGTGGCCATGTTCGCCGACCAGGGCGTGACGATCCCCAAGGACACCTTCGTCCGTGGCGATGCCGAGCAGTTCGGTCCCTTCCTCAAGGCCCGCATCAACAAAAAACTCCGCATCGAGACCAAGAAGAAGAAAATGAAGGCCGAGAAGGCCGCCGCCGAGGCCAAGCAGGGCGACAAGCCCCAGGAGACCAAGGGCAAGCGGCGCAAGCAGAAGAAGAACAAGAAGAAGCGCTAAGGCCAAGTCAGATAGGCCACCTCGCCCCGCTACCTTCACCATGCACCCGAGCGTGCTACACTAGCAGCATCTATGCCACCGCGAACGGCTCGGCTCCGCGCCCGCCGCTCGCAAATGAACTTTAAACGCACGAGGGTTGGCCATGCCGCTTTTCTCGCAACATACCGCCCGGTTCTCGCCGGACGTTCCCTTGGAGGGCACCAGCTCTCGCGAGCTGCTCAAGCGGTTCCAGCCGCTCGAGACGCTCGCGACCGGCGGTTTTGGCTCCATCGAGATTTGCCGCGACACGCACCTGCGCCGTCGCGTCGCCATTAAGCGCATCCCCCTCACAAGCGGTGCCGGCATGCCCGCCAGCGACATCATGGATGTCCTGCGCGAGGCACACACCGCCGCCATGCTTCAACATCCCAATATCGTGCAGGTTATCGACTTTACACACGATACCGCCTATGCCTATCTGGTCATGGAGTATGTCGACGGCATGTCCCTGGCCGAGTTTTTGCATCGCGTGGACGGTCACTCACTTACCTTTGACGAGGCCGCGGCCATTGCCGATGCGTTGGGCCAGGCGCTCACCTTCGCCCATAGCAACGGCGTGCTCCACCTGGATATTAAGCCCGCCAACGTGCTCATCGACCACTCGGGCAATGTAAAGCTCACCGACTTTGGCATGGCGCGGCTGTCGTCTGCCGGCGGCTTTGGCGGCTCGCGCGGCGGCACCATCGGCTACATGCCGCCCGAGCAGCTCGACATCGAGACTGGCACGGTTGACGAGCGCGCCGATGTCTTTGCCCTCGCCTGCGTGATCTACGAGGGCCTGTGCGGCAGCGCTCCCTTTATGGCCGCCACGCCCGGCGACTCGCTCGGCCGCATCATCGGCGGTGCCACCTACCCCAGCGAGCTCATCCCGCACTTTCCCCCAGGAGCCGAGGCTGCGCTCATGAGCGCCCTCTCCCCCATGCCGCAAGACCGCCCCAGCAGCATCGAGGCATTTTGCGACCAGCTGCTCGCCGGCTTGGGCAGCGTGCGCGAGGGCCGTCGCAGCCTGGAGCAGATGGTGGGCGAGCTGTCGGATGACGAGCGCGCGGCAGACGATATCGAATCGTTGCCCTATGAGGACGACGCCATCGAGGTCGACCCCGCGCTCGGCTGGGCCGGCACGCGATGGAGCCGCGCGCGCGATTACACCATGCGCGCCATCTCGGCGCTAACGTGTGGTGCCTTTAGCTTTCTGATCATGCAGACGGCTGGCGTCGCGGCGCTTCCCGGACTTATTGCCGCGGCCATCGCAATTGGGGCGGCCGCCGGCCTGGCCCCGCAGATTGGCTCGGCTATCTCGGCCGTGGGCTTTTTGGTACTTATGGCCAACGCCACCATGCAGGCGCAGGGCATCCTGTCGATGCTGCCCGTCGCGGTGCTCTTTGCCGCCACCATATCCGGTTGGTGGATCGCCTGGGGCCGCACCGAGGCCGCCGCGAGCGCCGCGCTCACCTGCGCGGTGGCACTTGGCTGTCTAACGGGCGACGCCCTCCTTGCCGCCGGGGTCGCCGCCGGCATCGCGGCCTTTTGGCTCGGCCCGGCAAGCGCCGCGGCCGCCACGGGGATGGGCGCGCTTTTTGGCCGCCTGGCTACGGTTGCGCTTTCCGCCGGAGGCGTGCTGGGGCTCGGCAATGTTGCCGCGGCGCTGGGAGACATGCTCTTCTGGGCTGCCGTCGTGCTTGTCGCGGCGACAGCTGCACTGACATCTCTGCTGCTCAACGCCCATGCCAAGCGTGCCGAGCAGGGCTCGAACCTGGCTGCAATCGCTGCCATCGCCGGCTGCGGAATAGGCACCGCGGCGTCGCTCTGTCTTGCACACCATATGGAAATTGCCAGCCTTGCGGCCGCGGTCGTCGTCAAGGCGGCGGTTGCGGGAACCCTATCCTCTATAATCGTTGGGATATGCCTATATTTGCTCGGATACCAAAGAACCTATACGGAGAGTGATCTTTCGTGAACTTCCTGAACATCTTCGAGGACCACGTGGCCGGCATCTTCGGTGCCACCCGTGCCCCGTTCTCCTTTAAGAAGCTTGCCAAGCAGGCCGCTCGCGACATGGAGGATCAGACTCTGGTAATCAACGGCGTCAACACCGCGCCGGCACTCTATACCATCCTGATCGCCGCCGACGACGATCCCATGCTCGCCCCGTTCTACCCCGAGCTTTCACGCGAAGTCCGCGAGTTTGTGAAGGCACAGGCCGAAAAGCGCCGCTATGTGTTTGTCGGCGAGCCCCTCGTTCGCTTTATGATCGACCCGCAGCTGCGTGCCGGTAAGTTCTCGGTCTTTGCCGAGAACGTCGACGCCCCCACGCTCGGTCGTCTGTACGAGGAAGAGCGTGCCTACCAGAATGGCCTGGGCCAGAACAACTCTGCCGCAAGCCGCGCCGCCAGCGCTCCCCGCGCCGGCAAGCAGCAATTCGCAGCTCCGCAGCAACAGCACCCCGCCGCCATGCCCCAGCAGCCGACGCCCCGTGCCGCCGCTCCCGACCCGCTCGCCGTGGCCGATCCCTTTGCGCCCAACGCCCCCGACCCCGCCGCCGCGCCCATCCCCGTGCCGCAGACCGTCTCTCGTGACGCCCTCGCCGGTATGGGCGGAGCCGCCGCGACCGGTGCCGCCGTGGGCCTTGGCGCCGCGGCCGGTATTGCCTCCAACATGGCGAGCACCCGCGCCCCGCAGCGCCCGCTCGCCCAGCTCGTCGATGTCGTGAGCGGCGAGAGCCACAGCATCACTTCCGCGCAGGTGACCATCGGTCGCGAGCGTTCGGTTTCGGACATCGCCCTGCGCGACCCCAACGTGTCGCGCCGCCACGCCCAGCTCACCTTTACCGGTTCGGACTGGTCGATCGAGGACCTCAATTCCACCAACGGCACGCTCGTCAACAACCGCCGCATCACGCGCTGCCCGCTGCGCAACGGCGATCTGCTGACGTTTGGCCTGAGCACCTTTGAATTTAGGGGATAGTCGCTTATGAACATCGATATCGTCCTTTTTGCAGGCCGCATCGTCCTGGTCGCCCTGCTCTACATCTTCCTGTTCGCCGTCATGAAAACCGGCGTGGGACTCGTACGCGGCCAGCGCCGCGACTCCGCTATCTGGACGATCGATGTGGACAAGGGTCCGCGCGGCATCCGTGGCATCCATGTAGACATGCTCGGCCCCGTCATCGTTGGCCGCTCGCCGTCCTCGGACATCTGCATCAACGAACCGTTTGTCTCGGCCTCGCACGCACGCTTTTCGCTGCAGGGCCCGGCACTCATCATCGAAGACCTCAACTCGCTGAACGGCACGCTCGTTAACGGCCGTCAGCTGGTGGAGCCCGCAACGCTGCGCGAGGGTGACGAGGTCCAGATTGGCGACGTGGTCATGAAGGTGAACCGTCGATGATCGACGAGGAGAACAAGTCCGCAACCATGCCCGAGACGCCGGCTGCCCCCGCAGCTGCGCCGGCTCATGCCGCTCCGGCGCGCCCTGCGACCGTGGAGCCCGAGGACACGGTGTTCTCCCTGCCTCTTTCGCATGTAACTCAAGAATATCCGGCACTCGTCGATGACGAGGACGCCGACACCGAGCAGCTCGATGCCCCCATCGGCGCGCACGCTGCCGAGCAGTCCGCGGAACCGGAGGCAACGCCCGCACCGGCTCACTTTGCCGAGCCCGTCGCCGAGGCGATTAACGAGAGCGCTGCCGTGTTTGCAGCCCCCGAGCCTGCCGCGCCGGTATTCCCCGTCGCCCCGGCAAGCGAGGCGGCACCCGCATCTGCAACGCCTGCCGAAGTCGAGCAGCCCGTTGCCGCGCCCGCTGCAGCTCCCGAGTCCTCCGCTCAACCCCAGAGTACGCCCGCGCCGTCGCACTTTGCGACGCCCGAGCCGACGGCTGTCGAGCCGCAGCAGGACGGCGATCCCGCCGACCGCGTAACCGAAGATCTCAACCTTTCGGACGTCTCCGACGCCGAGTCGGGCAACGATGCCGACACCGTCTCCCCCGGCGACACCGCCGAGATCGATGTCGCCGCCGTGGAGGCAAAGCTCAAAGATCCCGGCTCGACCATGAGCTTTGAGCCGCTGACCGACGAGCGCATCGAGACCGACTCGACCTACGACGCCGGCACCACCACACAGCTTATGTGGGGCGCCCGCTCCGACGTCGGATGTGTGCGCCCGCACAATGAGGACTCCTATCTGGTGCAGTCGCCGCTCTTTTGCGTGTGCGACGGCATGGGAGGACACGCCGCCGGCGAGGTGGCATCCTCCATCGCCGTCGAGACCATCGCCAAGACGGCACCGCAGTCCGCCGACGCCGCGCGCCTGGCCGCAGCCGTCGAGGCCGCCAACGCCGCCGTGATCGAGGCCGCCCTCAACGGCCTGGGCAAACCCGGCATGGGATGCACGGCCACCTGCGCCTACATCGAAAACGACACGCTCGCCATCGCCCACGTGGGCGACTCGCGCGCCTACCTGCTCCACGAGGGTACGCTCATCCGCGTGACCCGCGACCACTCCTACGTGGAGGAGCTCGTGGATGCCGGCGAGATTACGGCCGACGAGGCCCGCGTCCACCCCAACCGCTCGGTCATCACCCGCGCGCTGGGCTCGGATCCCGCCATGTATGCCGACCACTTTACCCTGCACATCGAGGAAGGCGACCGCCTGATTCTGTGCTCCGATGGTCTTTCGAGCATGATTCCCGATAGCGATATCGAGAACATCGCAACGCAGTCCTCGAGCGCACAGATCTGTGTCGACAACTTGGTGGACGCGGCACTCGCCGCCGGCGGCCACGACAATGTGACCGTGGTGGTCGTCGACCTGGTCGACGACGGCGTCATGCGCGAGGCAAAACGCGTCCGACGCCGCAATGTCACCATCGCCGCCATCTTGGCCCTTGTCTTTGTGCTGGTAGCAGGCATCTGGGCATACACGGGCATCACCGGCTCCTATTACTTGGGAACCTCCCACGGCAATGTCGCCGTCTGGCGCGGCCTGCCCGGCAAGACGCTCGGGGTCGAGCTCCACTGGCTCGAGAGCGAAACCAGCATCAAGCTGTCCGACCTGCCCGAAGACACGCAAAACCGCCTGAAGGCAGGAATTCCGCAAACGAGTGTCGACGATGCGCAGGACACCATTTCCAAGTACCGACATCAGATTGACGAGGAGCAGACCCGTCAGGTGATTGACGCGCAAACGATTCGCGACAACACCAATCAGGAATCCACCTCCGAGTCAGATTCCGAGAAAACCGCCGAACAGTCAGCCGAGGCCGAAGCCTCCGATAAGAATTAGAAAGGGAGTGCCGCTTATGAGTCGCCGCAACACCGAACTGCTCTTGCTCATCGCCTCGGCGTTCCCCGTCATCCTGCTCTATGCGATGTACGTGCTCACCGCGGGTGCCACGATTTCCTTTGAGACGCTCGCCGTGCCGATCGGCCTGTTCGCCGCCTTCGCCGCGGCGCATATCGCCGTACGCATCCTGGCGCCCGGCGCCGACCCCGCCATCCTGCCCATCGTCTTTGTGCTCTCGGGCATCGGCATCACATTCGTGACGCGCCTGGCCCCCGACCTCGCCATCTCGCAGCTCATCATCTTGTTTGTCTCGGTGGCGCTCATGGTGGGAACGCTCGCACTGGTCAAGAACCTCGACGTGGTCATGCGCTACAAGTACACCTTTGGCATTATCGGCATCATCCTGCTGATGCTGCCGATCTTTATCGGCACCACGATCTCGGGCTCCAAGCTGTGGATTCGCATCGCGGGCTTCACCATCCAGCCCGGCGAGTTCGCCAAGGTCTTCATCGTCTTGTTCCTGGCAGGCTATCTGGCCGAGAACCGCGAGTTGCTCTCCATCTCCAACCGCAAGATCCTGGGCCTCAAGATTCCGCGCTTCCGCCTGCTGCTGCCGCTGTTTGCCGTGTGGGGCGTGTGCCTGCTCATCGTCGTCTTCGAACGCGACCTGGGCTCGGCCGTCCTGTTCTACACCATCTTTTTGCTGATGCTCTATGTTGCCACGGGACGCTTTTCGTACGTCATCATCGGCCTTGCGCTGCTGGCCGTTGGAGCCGTGGGCGCCTACAAGTTCCTGTCGCACGTGCAGGTGCGCTTTCAGGTCTGGGTCGATCCGTTTAAGGACGCCCAGGGCCAGGGCTACCAGATCGTACAGTCACTTTACTCGCTGGCTGACGGCGGCCTGGTCGGCGTCGGCATTGGCAACGGCATGGCAAACAACATCCCCGTCGTCGAGTCCGACTTTATCTTCTCGGCCATCGGCGAGGAAATGGGCCTTTTGGGCGGCGGCGCCGTACTCATCCTGTTTATGCTTTTTGCCGTGCGTGGCCTCACCACGGCAGCCCGCGCCAAGTCCGACCTTGCCGCTTTTAGCGCGACCGGCCTTACGGCGGCCATCAGCTTCCAGGCATTCTTAATCGTTGGCGGCGTAACCCGCCTGATCCCGCTGACCGGCGTCACCCTGCCCTTTATGAGCCAGGGCGGCTCCTCGCTGCTGGCGAGCTTTATCATCGTCGCGCTGCTGCTGCGCGCCGGCGACGAGGCAACCGGACGCGAAGCCGAGCTCACCGGCACCGGCACCATGGCCGCCATCACCGATGACCAGGTCGCATCCGCCGCTGCCCCGACCGGTACGCGTTTTGCCAGCGCACCTTCCTACAGCCACGGCAACTACTCCGCGGGCTCTCGCATGCGTCGTCGCCTGCTCGACACGCCTGAGTCCGGCGTGCTCGGCCGCGTGGCACTTGCCAACCGTCTGACTCGTGCCGTGTTTGCCTTTACAGCGTTGTTCGCCATCCTTATCGGCAACCTCACCTACGTCCAGGTCATCAAGGCGAAGGACTATCAGGACATGCCGACCAACAACCACACCATCGCCCGCTCCAAGTACATCCAGCGTGGCTCCATCATCACGTCCGACGGTGTGACACTAGCCGAGTCGCTGCAGCAGGAGGACGGCACCTACGCCCGTTCCTACCCCAACGGCAACATGGCCGCGCACGTGGTGGGCTACGTGAGCCAGCAATACGGCACCGCCGGCATCGAGAGCGTCATGAACGATACGCTCACCGGCTCCAAGGATTACTCCAGCTGGAACAACGCCATCGCGTCGCTCGCGGGGCAGACCCAGCCGGGCAATACCGCCAAGCTCACCATCGACTCGCGCATCCAGACGGCTGCCGAGCAGGCGCTCAAGGGCTTTAAGGGCGCTGTGGTGGTCATGGATCCGCGCACCGGTGCGGTCCTTGCGTGCGCGAGCTCGCCCACCTACGACAACACCAACATCGATGCGCTGCTCCAGTCGGGCGGCGGCGAGGACGGCTCCATGTACGACCGCGCCATGGACGCGCTCTACACCCCGGGCTCGACCTTTAAGGTCGTCACGCTCTCCGCGGCGCTCGAGACCGGCACCGCCAGCCTTACCAGCACGTACCAGGCGCCCGGCTCCATGGATATTGGCAACGCGCCGGTCACCAACTATGCCAACGAGAGCTACGGCACCATCAGCCTGCAGCAGGCCTTCGCCGTGTCGTCCAACGTCGTCTTTGGCCAGGTGGCAAACGAGGTCGGTGCTAGCTCGCTCGTCCAGTTTGCCAACGCCTTTGGCTACGGTCAAAAGCTCGGTCAGGATCTGACCACCGCGGCTTCCATCATGGCCGACCCGTCGCTTATGACCGAGTGGGAGACCGCTTGGGCAGGCGCCGGCCAGCCCGTCGGCATGGACCACACGCCTGGCCCGCAGACCACCGTTATGCAGAATTGCGTGATCGCTGCCGCCATCGCCAACAGCGGCGTGGTCATGGACCCGTTCTTTGTGTCCCAGATACTCGCCCCGGACGGAACCGTGGTTAAGACCACGCAGTCCCGCTCGCTGGGCCAGGCTGTCAGCTCTGCCACGGCCGACCAGGTCAAGCAGGCCATGCTCGCCGTCGTCCAGTCCGGTACCGGCACCGATGCCCAGATTCCGGGCGTCAAGGTTGCCGGCAAGACCGGTTCGGCCGAGACCGGCGGCACCAACGTCAACTCTATGTTTGTTGGCTTTGCACCTTACGATTCACCCACGGTTGCCATCTCGGTGGCCCTGGAGGATTACGACAAGCACGACGTCAAGGCGGCCAAGATTGCCGGCATCGTCCTGACCGCGGCGCTCGCCGCACAGGGAGCGTGATGCCCGTGATCAAAGCGGATACTTGGGGCACGCCGCGGCCGATGAGCTAGCGGCAACGCGCCACACGGCCCCAGCGGCCACACATTTGGTACTACACACATCGTTGAGCGAATAGTTATGTTAGGAGCAGGAATGGAACAGAGGGTCCTCGGGGGAAGATACCTCCTCAAGGATAAGGTGGGAACAGGCGGCATGGCGACCGTCTTCCGTGCACAGGATCAGGTCCTCGACCGCACGGTTGCCGTCAAGATCATGCTGCCGCAGTATGCCGGCGACGCCACCTTCGCCGCCCGCTTTAAGCAGGAGGCCCAGGCAGCTGCCGGCCTGTCCTCCCCCTATATCGTGGGCGTCTACGACTGGGGCAAGGACGGCGACACCTATTACATCGTCATGGAGTACCTGCGCGGTACCGACCTTAAGAGCGGCATCAAGAGCCACGGCGCCCTCGATCCCAAGAAGGTCGCGCAGATCGGCTCGCAGATCAGCTCCGCGCTTTCGGTCGCACACAAGCACGAGATCATCCACCGCGACATTAAGCCGCAAAACATCATGGTGCTGCCCGACGGCAACATCAAGGTAATGGATTTTGGCATCGCACGCGCTAAGAACAGCCACCTCACGCAGGATAACAACGTTCTGGGCACCGCCCACTATGTAAGCCCCGAGCAGACCCGCGGCCAGGACCTCGGCCCCACCTCGGATATCTACTCGCTGGGTGTCGTCATGTACGAGTGCGCCACCGGCCGCGTACCCTTTGACGGCGACGACGCCATCTCGGTCGCGCTCAAGCAGGTCAACGAGCTCCCCATCCCGCCGAGCCAGATCAACTCCGGCGTCGATGCCGACCTGGAGCGCATTATCCTCAAGTGCATGGAGAAGGACCCGGCAAACCGCTTCCAGACGGCCGACGAGCTGCGCCAGGTGCTCAACAGCTACCTGTCCGGCCGTGCCGTCAACGTCTCGGAGCCCACGCGCATCATCGGTGCCGCCGGCGACCTGGGTGCCACCAAGACCCGCGAGCTTTCCGACTCAACGCGCGCTATGGTTCGTCCCGTCTCGGGCGTGAGCGGTCAGAATACCGCCCGTAGCGCTGTCTCGGGCTCCACGGGCTCCTACGAGGTCGAGAAGCCTAAGTCCAACAAGAACAAGATCATCGCCGCCGTGATTGCAGCCGTCGCCGTGATTGGCGTGGTGGTGGCCTTTGCCACGGGCATGTTCAGTGGCGAACAGGTCACGGTGCCCGACGTGCTGGGCAAGGACCAGGAAACCGCTATTGAGCTGATCAAGGAAGCCGGCCTTGAGGTTGGCACCGTCGACCAGAGCTACAACGACGATGTCGACGAGGGAAAGGTCGCCGAGCAGACCCCCAACGGCAACACCAAGAAGGCCAAGGGCACGAGGGTGAACCTGGTAATCTCCAAGGGCCCTAAGCCCTCCGAGAAGGTTGAGGTTCCGCAGCTCGTCGGCTTGACCAAGGACCAGGCCGAGGCTGCACTGGCAAGTGTGGGCCTGAAGGGCAGCGCTTCGGAGGAAGCCAATGAGGCCGAAGAGGGCCAGGTGTTTGATCAGAGCACTGCTGCCGGCAAGGAGGTCGAGAAGGGCACGACCATCTCGTACAAGGTCTCTGGCGGCCCGGACACCACCTCGGTGCCCGATCTGACCGACATGACCGAGGCCCAGGCGCGCAACGCTCTCGACATGGCTGGCTTTGGCGTCGACGTGAGCTACCAGGAAAACGACTCGGTTACCGAGGGCACCGTAATTAGCTGGAACCCCAGCGGCAAGCAGAAGCCTGGTGCCACGATCACCGTCGTCATCGCCAAGAAGTCCGGCAAGGCCAGCGTCCCGGGCAACCTGTACGGCAAGAGCATCTCCGCCGCCGTCACCGCGCTCAACAACGCCGGTTTCTACAACATCGCATTCTGCGATCAGAACGGCAACCCTGTGAGCGGCAACGAAAACGCCACCGTTACGGGCGTCTCCCCCACCGGCAAGCAGTCCACCGACAGCACGATCACGCTGACGGTTTCCATCTCCGGTTCCGGCGACGACTCCGAGTCTAGCAACTAACGTCGATCGCTTGTTGCTCCGAGCGGCTTAGACCGCAAACACATTCGCTCAGAAGCGCCCGCTTGCTCCCCCAGCAAGCGGGCGCTTTTCTTTTGACGTGGGATGCCGCCCATGGATGAACGTGACTTTAAACCAGAAGAGCCCGGCACCATAGCGGTACCGGGCTCGATCAATCTCTGGTGCCCCCGGGCGGATTCGAACCGTCGGCACCCGCTTTAGGAGATATGATTTAATACTACCCCCTACTATTCATCAAACATCATTGAACACCATATAACTGCAGATAAAAGGCCCACTTTGCTTGCGTCCTACTGCTGGGCCTTTCATGAAAATAGGGACACCGAGCGCAACGCGTTGCGCTGAGTCCTGAGGCTGTTGCAATGAAAATGAGAATCAAGGCTTCGATAGCAGGATGACAACGCAGGGGTTGATTTCCGATCTCAGCCGAACACATTGAGCAAATAGGCCATTCCCGCAGCTAGCCGAACGCCCCCGCGGCCCCTCCTGGGGTCCGGGGGCGGCATTTCCCCAGTTGAAGGAACGGTGGAGATGTGTTTCGA
>JAXIYS010000056.1:0-20952 GCA_036304385.1 Collinsella sp.
AGCGTGCTCGCCAAGTCCGAGCGTATTGAGCAGCTTGCGCTCGCTATTGCCCACGAGGCTCACCTGGGCGCCCACCTGGCCGCCGATGCCGGCCGCGCCGCTCATCTGTGCAAGGCCGACCTGGTGTCCAACGCTGTCGTCGAGTTCACGAGCCAGCAGGGTGTGATGGGCGGTTACTACGCCATCGCGATGGGGGAGAACGAAGAGGTCGCTCACGCTATTCGCGACCACTATCGTCCCCGCTTTGCTGGCGACGAGCTGCCCGAGGGCACCGCTGGCTGCATCGTGGCCTGCGCCGACAAGCTCGATACCATTGCCGGCATCTTTGCCATCGGCGAGCCCCCGACCGGCTCTTCCGACCCGTACGCGCTGCGTCGTGCCGCCATCGGCATCATCAACATCCTGCGCGACCGCCTGCCGATCGACCCCACGTCGCTCATCGACTTTGCGCTCGAGCTCTATAGCGAGCAGGGTATTGTGTTCGACGCCGCCGAGGTCGCCCAGCAGGTTCGCGACTTCTTCCACGGCCGTTTGGTGAGCATGGCCCGCGATGAGAAGATTCCGGCCGATACTGTTGCCGCCGTTTCCGCGGTGCACATCATCGCGCCGTCGGTCTTCTTCGCCCGCTGTGCCGCCCTCGACGAGGCCCGCAAGAACGATGCCGAGACCTTCGACAACTTGGCCACCGCCTATGCCCGCGCCGCGCATATCTCCAAGCCCGAGCTGGGTGCGGAGTACGACCGCAGCCTGATGGGCGAGGTCGAGCTTGCGCTTGCCGGCGCCTCCGAGGCCGCTCAGACCGCCGTCGATGCCGCCCTCGCCGCCGAGGATTATCCGGCCGCGTTTGCCGCTCTGGCCGCCCTGCGCGCGCCCATCGATCGTTTCTTCGACGAGGTTATGGTCATGGACAAGGACGAGCAGCTTCGCGATAATCGCCTTAAGCTGCTCAACCGCTTCGAGGCCGTGTTCTCCGGCATCGCCAACATCGGTGAGCTTGCCCGCAAAAAGTAAGCTAGCCTGCGCATAAGCGCAAAAGGAGCCCCGCATGAATTGCCCGGTCACCGCTCGTCCCACCGTTATCGTTATCTCCGACTCGCTCGGTGATACCGCTTGTGAGGTGGTGCTTGCGGCGTCCGGGCAATTTGATGAAGGGGCTTTTCGTCTCTTGCGCCTGCCCAAGGTGAACTCAGTAGAGCAGGTCAAGTCGTTTGTGGGTCCGCGCGTCGATGCCGACCATCGCGATATCGCCGTGTTCCACACTATCGTCGACCCGGCGCTTCGCGCCCGCGTGCTCGACTACTTGGGCATGCTGCACATTCGCTCGGTCGACCTGATCGGCCCGGCGCTTGCGGTGCTGTCGTCGCTTATCGGCGTGCCGCCAAAAGGAGTGGCGGGTGTGATCCATAAGACCGATGACCGGTATTTCCACCGCATCGAGGCCATGGAGTACTTTGTCGAGCACGATGACGGACGTGGTTGCGACGATCTGTCGGGTGCCGATATCGTGCTGCTGGGCGTGTCGCGCACATCCAAGACGCCGCTGTCGATGTATTTGGCCTATCAGGGCTACAAGGTCGCCAACGTTCCGTTGGCGCACGGTATGGAGCCGCCCAAGTCGATTTACGAGGTAGACCCGATGCGGTTGTTTGGCCTGATTTCGACCGTCGACGTTATTTCTGAGATTCGCGATAGCCGCTTGGGCGACGACTATGCCCGTGCCGTCGCCGGCTCCTATGCCGAGCCCGAGAGCGTGCGCAGCGAGCTCGAGGAGGCTCGCGCCCTTATGAAGCGCCTGGGCTGCTTTGTGGTGCGCACCGACGGCAAGGCGATTGAGGAGAGCGCCTCCGAGATCATCGCTCACCTCGAAGAGATTCAAGAGGCAAGAGCCCGCCGCGCCGCCCGTCGCGCTCAACATAAGTAGCTAATTTGGGACTTAAGTTACAGCTATTCGCTAAAGCGTTTTAGCAGTTTCTACCGCTTCTGACCTGCAACTACACTGTAGTGGTATCTTCATAAGGTAACCACCTTTACCTACCGTTTACCGCTAGTTTTAGCACGTTTACCAAACCGCGTATCCTCTGCTTAAGCCCGTTCAAATCCCGCCGTATAGTTCCCTCACGGCCCGCATCCGGCGGGTCGATTCGTTACCACGGTCGTGCGCGAGAGCGCATGGAAGGGGAAGTATCGTGAGCGATTGCAAGAGGGTTTACCGTTTTGGAACCGATGCCCAGGGCACTTGTGTCACCGAGGGTGACAAGTCCATGAACTTCGTGCTTGGTGGCAAAGGCGCTAATCTTGCCGAGATGAGCCGCATCGGCCTGCCGGTTCCCGGTGGCTTTACCATTACCTGCCAGACCTGCGTCGAGTACTCTGGTGCCGGCAACGTGTGGCCCGTGGGCGCGCTCGACGAGATCGTTGCCGCCGAGGCCGACCTCGAGGCCCGCTGCGGCAAGAAGCTCGGCGATGCCTCCGATCCGCTGCTCGTGTCGGTTCGCTCGGGTGCTCCGTTCTCCATGCCCGGCATGATGGACACGGTCCTCAACCTGGGCCTCAACGACGATTCCGTCCAGGGCCTTATCGCCCAGACGCAGAACCCGCGCTTTGCCTGGGACAGCTATCGTCGCTTTATCCAGATGTTCTCCAACGTCGTCATGGGCGTCGATGCCGACTTGTTCGAGAATGCCCTGACCCAGGCCCGCCTGGTCGCCGGCGTTCGCGTCGACTCCGAGCTTTCGGCCGAGGACCTGCAGGAGCTTGTCGAGACCTTTAAGGGCATTTTCTCCGACAACGTCGAGGCCGCCCTGTATCCCGAGCTCGAAGTCGCCGACGGCAAGCCCGTCTTCCCGCACGATCCGGAGCTTCAGCTGCGCCTTGCTATCCAAGCCGTCTTTGGCAGCTGGATGAACGAGCGCGCCTGCATCTACCGCAAGCAGCACGGCATTTCCGATGACCTTGGCACCGCCGTCAACGTCCAGGCCATGGCCTTTGGCAATAAGGGCGAGACCTCGGCGACCGGTGTCGCCTTTACGCGCAACCCGGCAGACGGCACCAAGGAGTTTTACGGCGACTTTCTGGTCAACGCCCAGGGCGAGGACGTCGTCGCCGGCATCCGCAACACCGAGCCCATCGCCGACCTCAAGACCACTCCGGGCCTCGAGTCCGCAGGTGAGGAGCTTGAGCGTGTATTCCTGACGCTTGAGGATCACTACCGCGACATGTGCGACATCGAGTTCACCATCGAGCAGGGTAAGCTCTGGATGCTTCAGACCCGCGTGGGCAAGCGTACCGCAACCGCCGCTCTGCGCATCGCTATCGAGATGGTCGAGGAGGGCCTCATCACGCGTGAGGAGGCCGTGAGCCGCATCGACCCCGCGCAGCTCGACCAGCTCCTGCACCCGCAGTTCGACTCCTCCAAGAAGTACGAGGCGCTCGCATGCGGCCTTAACGCCAGTCCCGGTGCCGCCGTGGGCGGGGTCGTGTTCTCGAGCGATGACGCCGTCGCGCGTTCTGCCCAGGGCCATAAGGTCATTCTGGTCCGCTGGGAGACCAACCCCGACGACCTGAAGGGTATGGTCGCCGCCGAGGGTATCTTGACGAGTCACGGTGGCAAGACGAGCCATGCCGCCGTTATCGCCCGCGGTATGGGTACACCCTGCGTCTGCGGTGTCGAGCGTTTCCACATCGATGCGGCCGAGAAGGTCGTGCGTATCGAGGGCAGCGATCGCGTGCTGCACGAGGGCGACATCATCTCCATCGACGGCACTCAGGGTATCGTCGTCGATGGCGCTGTCGATTTGGTCTCCGCTGAGCTCACCGGCGACCTGGACACCATCCTGTCCTGGGCCGACGAGATCCGTCTGGACGAGACCGACGGTCACGCCAACCACGTGCGCGTCAACGCCGACAACCCCGAGGATGCCGAGCTCGCGCTCGAGTTTGGCGCCGAGGCCATCGGTCTGTGCCGCACCGAGCATATGTTCCTGGGCGATCGCAAGAACATTATCCAGAGCTTCATTCTGTCCGACGACGAGGCCGTGAAGCAGCAGGCCCTGGCCGATCTGCTCAAAGTCCAGACCGAGGATTTCTTGGCGATGTTCAAGACCATGTCTGGTCGCGATGTGGTTGTTCGCCTACTCGATCCGCCGCTTCATGAGTTCCTGGATAATCCTCGCGAGCTCGAGGTCGCCATCACCAAGAAGGAGGCCGCCGGCGCCAGCGAGGAAGAGCTCGCCGCCCTGCGTGCCCGCCTGCGTCGCATCGACGGCATGGTCGAGTCCAACCCGATGCTCGGCCTGCGCGGCGTGCGTCTGTCCGTCGTCTTCGGTGACCTGCCGCTCATGCAGGTCCGTGCCGTGGCAACGGCTGCCGCCCGCCTTATCAAGGAAGGCGTCGACCCGCGTCCCGAGATTATGGTCCCGCTCGTTTCCATTACGGCCGAGCACGTTCAGACTCGCGAGGTCATCGAGCGCGTGATCGCCGAGGTTTCCGCCGAGGAGGGCGTCGAGCTCAACATTCCCGTGGGCACGATGCTCGAGCTTCCTCGTGCCTGCATGGTCGCCGACGAGATCGCCCTTCACGCAGATTTCTTCTGCTTTGGCACCAACGACCTCACGCAGACGACGTTCGGTTTCTCGCGTGACGACGCCGAGGCCAAGTTCATTCCGCTGTACATGCACAAGAAGATCTTGAAGGATAACCCCTTCGAGACCATCGACTCGGCGGTGCTGGAGCTCGTGCGTATGGCCGTCGAGAAAGGTCGCGCCACCAACCCCGACATGCACTTTGGCGTGTGCGGTGAGCACGGCGGCGACCCCAAGTCCATCAAGGACCTGTTCAACGTGGCCGACGTGGACTATGTGTCCTGCTCGCCCTATCGCGTACCCCTCGCGCGCCTGGCTGCCGCTCAGGCCAAGCTCGAGGCCAAGCGCTCCGCTTAACTGAGTCGCGTTCCATTTGCGCCTTTTAAGTTCCCCTTCACGCCGTCGCGCCCCTTGTGGTCGCGGCGGCGTTTTACGTTGGTTCAATACATTGGCAACTGACGGGAGGACTGCGATGAAAAACCTCACCAGGTATTTGCAACGAGCGCGTCGGGGAGCACAGGTGACCCTGTGCTGGGTGGTCGTTGCGGTCACGGCGCTTTGCGGGATGCCGACAGCCGGTTTTGCCCTTCAGGATGAATCGCGCGACGAGCTCTATGGCGACGTGGTCAACCCGCTCACCATTACGGTCAACGATCGCGACTGCACGTTTGTAGATATCGATGACGGCAAGCTCGAGGGCCGTACCTCGATGTACGACAACGTCTCGTTCTACACGGCCGCCGTCAAAAAGGTGCTGCCCAACTGGGCATCGCTTGCCTATAACATCCTTGGCTATGGCGGAGGCGACGAATCCAAGGACTTTTTGTACTGGGACCACGCCGGCAAGGGCTTTGAGAAGGACTTCGGTAAGGGTCACTACATCTATCTCTATGATGCGCTTTCGGGTGGCAACGGTGAGCATTCCGATGGCGCCGACAAATCGAAGCAGAGTGGTCTGACATCTGCAAAAAGCCTCAATGCGGTCTACGAGCGCTTGACCGACGATATCGCCGGCTGTATCGGTCACAAGCTGAAGGGCTCCGATTTCCGTAAAAACGTGCCGCTCGACGGACTGTCGAAAGACACGACTGAGCAGGACGTCATCTATGCCACCATTGCTTGTGTCGACAAGCTCGGCGGCACCTATCAGTACGATTTCAATGGCTTTGGCATCGCGTTCTATAACTTTAGAGTTCAGCAGCTCAACAGCGTGAATAAGCTTAACTGTGCGCCCGAGGACGCGCCGGGCTATTCCTTTGTCGATTCTAAGACTGAGCAGGAGCTCGTTACCTCGGCACTTAACGTCGGCTATGAGGACGCCTCGCAGAGCATCACGCTCGCCCGCGGTACCGAAGAGACGGTCGGCACGAGCACTTCTGAATCCGCATCGTATTCCAAAGGCGGCTCGTGGGGCGCATCGGTGAGCCTCAAGGAGTCGCTGGGCGTGCCCGCAACAGCGAGCGAGGAGATCGAGACTTCGTTTTCGGCCGAAACCACGATGTCCCAGTTGTGGGAGGCGAGCAAGACCGAGGAACAGTCGATCACCACGACGGACAATCAGTCGGTTACCGTCAACATGACGATCCCGGCGCACACGCAGGTCAATAGCAAGCAGACGAGTTCTACCACGACGCTGTCCGAGGACTATGACCAGCCGGTGGGCGTGACGTTCGACGTGATCATCTTTAACATGAACGGCGAGTGCTACGACGACAACGCCGCCGTGCAGGAGTTCCATACCGCCGGTTATGACCAGCGCTCGTTCTACACCACCTTTGGTGATCAGTCGACCGACGCCGTGCAGAACTTGTTCCTGCGCTCAATCGCTCATCGTGGCGACGATGGCTACGATACCACCGCCGGAAACGTCACGAGCTGGTCGCATCGCACCAACAACCACATGGTGCGCGCCATCGATTGGAATTCGGTCCTGGCCGATCGCGAGGTGCCTTCGCGCAACGGTGGCGCCCCGCGCACGTGCAACGTGCTCAATGACATGGCCGCGACCTATCCCATGTCCATTACGGGTTCCAATCTGTCGTTTGAGTCGGTGACGGTCGATACGCAGTTGGGCACGCCGCAGCCCATTAAGCCCATCTCCAAGATTCTCGTGTCGCTGCAGACCGATAAGACCCGAAGGCTTACGGTGGGAGAGGAAGACCCCATCTCTTCCTATCGCGTGCGTGCAAGGGACGAGGACGATGTTGACTACTACGGCTTTGTGAAGTCGTCGGGCGACTGGCGCGTGGTGGACAAGAAGGGCAAGGAGTGCAAGTCCGACGTCATCGAGATCCAGACCGACCCTGTCACCCACGAGCAAGTCGTGGTGGGTAAAAAGGCCGGCACCGCCTACGTAAAGTACTTTATCCCCGAGGACACCTATGTGGACGTGAACGGGCATGTCTCGACCAATGACGAGATCGACGCCGCGGCCTACAAATATAAGGTAAGCGACGTGGCGTCCGAGCCGTTTAACGGCAGTATCAAACTCGAGGGCTCGGCACAGGCCGTCGTCGGCGTCGAGGAAAATCTCAACGGCATCGAAGGCCTGACGGCTACGGTCTATGACACGACGGGCAAGGAAGTCGATAGAGTCTGCAGCTGGGAGGCCCGGGAGCTCGAGAGCAAGGGCATTTCGGTCGCGACAGACGGCACGATGACCATCTCGCAACCGGGCACCTTCCATGTTCGCGCCTTTATTGATGGTGTGTATTCCGATTGGGCCGAGGTCGTCGCCGCGCCCGCACTGGTCGACCCGATGACGACCGTGGTCGAGACACCGGTGAGCGTTACGTCCGTTTCTTCGGGGGATTCTTCGGCAACGACGGATAGCACGCCCCCTGCCCAGGGAGAGCAGGCCGTTTCCGATGCGAACGCGGCCGAGTCTGCTCCGTCGAGCGACGATGCCGCTGCAGCAACTGACGACACCGCGCCCGCTGCCGCGAAGGATGCCTCGCAGATTCCTACGGGCCTCGTTACCGTTTTGACCGATATCTGCCGCTACGGCATCGATCACGGCCTCATCAGCACATCAAACAAGGAAGAGATGACCAAGCAGGACTTCGACATCTTAGGCATCCTGTACCTGATGGCAGACAGCCAGGACCTGGTGCCCCAAGACGCCGAGGACGCGATGAATGAATGGGCCCATGACAACTATACTGATGAAGAGCTTGCCACCTGGAAGCAGCATGCGCTTTCGGTGCTGCTCGAATACGGCTATATCGCGCCCGGAACGACCGTGACGGCGCCGACGACTGATGCTGCGGACGGCGCATAAGTGCAGAAAGAGTGCGTGTTTTTGTCTTTTTGCGCACGGGCAAAATAGTTCTTGCAGCCAAGGTCGTGGCGTGTATACTCGAATACGTTTGTTCAACTACGTGCCGGCCAAGGTGGTACGGCACCTCTAGAAGAGTAAGGAATTGCACATGGATTACATCCGCGCAATCGAGCGTCAGCAGATCCGCGAGGACATCCCGCAGGTCCGCGTTGCCGACAACGTCAAGGTTCACTACCGCATTAAGGAAGGCGACCGCGAGCGCATCCAGGTTTTCCAGGGTGACGTCATCCGCATGGCCGGCGCCGGTGCCCGTGAGACCTTCACCGTCCGCAAGATTTCCTTCGGTGTCGGTGTTGAGCGTACCTTCCCGCTTCACAGCCCCAAGATCGCCAAGCTCGAGGTTGTCCGTCATGGTCGCGTCCGTCGCGCCAAGCTGTACTACCTCCGCGACAAGGTGGGCAAGGCTGCTCGCATCCCCGAGAAGCGCTAAGAAGATCGCAGCGTCTGTCCACTCGTTTGGACAAAAGGGTCACCTTCGGGTGGCCCTTCTTTTTATCTGATTTGCATGCAAGGAGGCCCCGATATGGCCAACATGACGAGTTCGGTTTCGGCATCGCAGGTTGCCGGCGAGCTGGCGAGCGCCACGTTTGAGGAGATTCCCGCCCTCGTGGAGCATTATCGTGAGGATCCGCGCCAGCAAGTGATCAAGGCTTGCGAGCGTGCTCTTAAGCGTCATGCCAAGGAACTTGCCGAGCGCGAGCGCGTCAACGGCATGTACGAGCTAATGCACGAGCTCGGTGGGGATGGCGTGGTCGTGGGCGTCGACGAGGTAGGTCGCGGCTCGGTGGCCGGCCCTTTGACGGTGTGCGCCGTGTGCCTTCCCATGGAACCGCGCGTCTGGGGCATCAACGATTCCAAAAAGCTCACGCCGGCGCGCCGCGAGCTGCTCTCGGTGAAGATTGCCGAGGTCGCGACGTCGATTGGTTTTTACCATATCGCGCCTGCGGATATCGATGATATGGGCATGGCCCGCGCCCTCCGCGCTGCCGTCGCGGGCGCCGTGGCCGATACGGGACTCGAGCCCGATTGCGTGCTTATGGACGGTAACCCCTTGGGCGCCGTTCCCAACGAGCGCGACGTGGTGAAGGGCGATGCCAAAATCGCCTGTATCGCTGCGGCATCTATCATGGCCAAGGTCACGCGTGACGAGATGATGGTCGAGTACGACGCCGAGTACCCCGAGTATCATTTGGCCGAGTCGAAGGGCTACGCAAGCCCCGAGCACATCGAGGCGATTCGCAAACACGGACTTTGTCCGCTGCATCGTGTGAGCTTTTGCGGAAACTTTCTGCAGACTGAGCGCCTATTCTAGGTCAATTGTGGAGACAGGGACCTCTGGCGTTTTATAAACCTGCTGGTAGCGGGCCGTATGCAACGCGATTGTTGCGTACGGCCCGTTTTTTGTCGGCATTTGGTCAGCTTTTGGTTTGCTTCCGGTACTTACCCGCATGAAAGGTGCCCTCATCATCGGGGCAATGCAGTGTGCGGGAAAGGAGACCCCATGTGTGCCGCAAGCAAAAAGAGCAAGACGCAGCAACTCAAGGAGCGCTGGGAAGACGGCGAGCTCGACTGCGGGGCGATTACGCCCGAGTTTATCAAGGGGCTCAGTCCCCGCGAGCTCGGCATGCTGGGCGAGCTGATCACCATCGATTACTTTAACGAGCGTGGATACACCTTGTTGGAGCAGGGCTATCGTTGCATTGAAGGCGAAGCCGATCTGGTGCTGCTCGATGAGCTCGACGATGTCGTGGTGATGGCCGAGGTCAAGACGAGACGCGTCGCCCTGGATTGCGCCACGCGGGTTTTTCCCGAGGAGGCCGTGGACGCCCAAAAGCAGCGTCGGTATCGCCGTATCGCAAGTTGCTATCTCATGGAGCACTATCCTCTCAGGTCGATTCGCTTCGATGCCGTGGGTGTCACCATCCGCGGCGGGCATATCGCCGAGATCGAGCACCAGTACAATGCGTTCGATTGGCAGGTGTCGTGATGGCGTTCGAGACGTTTGCCGTACACGCGGCCTGCATCCGCGGTGTCGAGGCAATTCCCGTCACCGTCGAGGTCTCGCTTGCCGGTGGCGTTCCGGGCATCCAGATGCTTGGCATTCCGAGTATGGAGGTGATGGAGTCGCGCGGGCGTATCCGGTGCGCCATGCGCTCGGCCGGCTTCGAGATCCCTCGGTCTGGCATTACCGTCAACCTGGCACCCGGCGATATCCGTAAAACTGGCAGCGGTTTTGACCTGCCGATTGCCATTGCGGTTCTGGCGGCCGATGGGCAGATTCCCCGTGACAACCTCGATCGTTGCCTTATCGCAGGAGAGCTTGGTCTGGACGGCACGGTGCTGCCCGTCAAGGGAGAGGTTGCGTTTCAGCTGTTGGCGCGCGATATGGGGCTTTCCTTTATCGCCGGCAGGTCCGATCAGCATGTCCCGCTTGCGGGCGTTGACTGCGGGTTTATCGACCACCTATCTCAGCTTGCCCATGGCATGGGGGATGCCGCACGGCATTACCTGGATTCTGAAGTGCTCGAGGCGACTTTTGAGCCCGAGCTCGATTATGCCGACGTGCTGGGGCAGGAGGTCGCCAAACGTGGCATGGCGCTTGCGGCCGCCGGCGAGCTCGGCTTGCTCATGATCGGCTCGCCCGGTTCGGGAAAGACCATGCTTGCGCGGCGCATGACAGGCATCTTGCCCGAACTTTCTTTCGAGGATCAGCAGGAGGCGCTGTGTATCCATTCGGTCTTGGGCGAGAACATCGATGGACTGCTTGCGGGGCATCGCCCCTTCCGCAGCCCGCATCACAGCATTTCGACCGCGGGACTCATCGGCGGCGGGCGTCCGGTGCATCCGGGCGAAATAAGCCTAGCTCATGGCGGCGTGCTCTTTTTGGACGAGCTCGCCGAGTTTCCCACCGGCGTGCTGCAGACGCTGCGTCAGCCCATCGAACGCGGTTACGTAAGGATCGTTCGCGTTGACGGGGCCTTTACGTTCCCGTCGCGCTTTCAGCTGCTGGCTGCGAGCAATCCCTGCCCCTGCGGGTTTTTGGGTGATCGTGAAGTGCCGTGTCGCTGTTCCGCGACGATGGTCGAGCGCTATCGGGGCAAGTTGCGCGGTCCTTTGGCCGATCGTATCGACATGATGATCGACGTGACCCGCCCCGATCCCCAGGTGATCATTGAGGGCGCTGAGGGTATGTCATCGGCTGATCTGCGCGATTATGTCGTACGTGGGCGCGCCTTTCGCGCCTGGCGTGAATCCCGTATGGACGATGCGGACACCGAGGCCGAGGACGATGAGTCGCGGTCCATTGACGGCGTCGTTTCGACCTTTGGGCTTGATGAGGCTGCCGAGAAATGCGTGCTTGGCCTGTCGAAGCGTACGCATCTCACGGGTCGCGGCATCGTGCGCTTGGTACGCATCGCACGCACGATC
Organism: Collinsella sp.; assembly: GCA_036304385.1. Classification (GTDB taxonomy): domain Bacteria; phylum Actinomycetota; class Coriobacteriia; order Coriobacteriales; family Coriobacteriaceae; genus Collinsella. Next base: position 11,350 of record JAXIYS010000056.1, read on the forward strand.
GCCGATGTTGCCGAAAGCGAACGGGTGACGCAGGATCACGTGCTCGAGGCGGCGATGTACCAGGGAAGGAGGGACCAGTGATGGGTGAGGAGATTTTCGAATTGCACCCCGGTGATGCGCTGTATCCCAAGACCGTCTTGGAGCTCCCGGATGTGCCCCAGACCTTATATGTGCGTGGCGACCCCGCCGTGTTATCGACGCCTGCGCTCTCCATCATCGGCGCGCGCAAGGCCTCCCCGTATGGTCTTGCCGTGGCGGAGCTTGCAGCAAAGGTGGCGGTCGAGGCGGGAGTAACGGTAGTTTCGGGCGGTGCGGTCGGCTGCGACCAGGCGTCGGGTTGGGCTGCGGTCAACGCCGGGGGCAAACACGTCGTGGTACTGGGGACCGGCGCCGATGTTGTCTATCCGCGGTCGAGTGCCGGCCTCATCACGCGCACACTCGATACGGGCGGCGCGGTCGTTTCGATTTCGCCGTGGGGTATGGGACCGCGTAAGTTCGCCTTTCCGCGGCGCAATCGCGTAATCGCCGCCTTGTCGCAGGCGCTCTTTGTTTCCGAGGCGGGCATGCCCTCGGGTACGTTCTCCACGGCGGAGGCCGCTATGGACTTAGGAAGAGAGCTCCTTGCGGTGCCGGGCTCCATCCTTTCGCCCGAGTCGCGCGGGACCAACTATCTCATCGCTAACGGAGCCTGCTGCATCATCGACGAGGAATCAATCGAGATGGCCATCTCGCGCATCTACGGCACGCTGCGCTACTCGCGCCCCGATGCACCTGGCATCGCCGATTTGGACCCCATGCAGAAGGCCGTGATGCATGCGCTTATCGCCTCACCGCTCAAGGTCGACGACATTGCCGCGCTCGTCTCGCTTGATGCTGTCGGCGTACTCAAGCTCTTGGGCTCGCTCGAGCTCGAGGGTCTTATCGAGCGCATGATGGATGGAAGGTATGCGCCCTCAAAGTTTGCGCTTCACGCCCAGACGCCCTTCGGTCACAATGGAAAGCGTGTCAATTAGAAAGGTGTTTGCAGATGCAGTTCGATCAGGTGACGGTTATCGGTGGCGGTCTGGCGGGTTCGGAATGTGCGATCCAGCTGGCAGATCGCGGGTTTGCCGTAAAGCTGTGCGAGATGCGCCCCCAGGTGAGCTCTCCGGCCCACCATACCGATCACCTGGCCGAGCTCGTCTGCTCAAATTCGTTTAAGTCAACCCGTCCGGACTCTGCGGCGGGCTTGTTAAAGGCCGAGCTCGAGCGCATGGGTTCGGTGCTGCTCGATTGCGCCCATCGCGCGGCCGTTCCCGCCGGCGGCGCCCTGGCGGTCGACCGCGTCAAGTTTTCTGAGCTTGTCGAGGCCGAGGTTGCCGCCCGGCCCAATATCGAGGTCGTGCACGGCGAGGTCACGCATATTCCCGAGGGCCACGTGGTCATTGCCGCGGGCCCGCTGTGTTCGCCCGCGCTGAGCGAGGAGGTCATGACGCTCGTCGGCGGCGATGCCCTGGCCTTCTTTGATGCGGCCGCGCCGATCGTCGATGCCTCCACGCTCGATATGGACGTGCTGTTTTCGCAGTCGCGCTACGAGGAGCAGGGGAGCGGCGACTATCTCAACGCTCCGCTCAACAAGGAGGAGTACGAGGCCTTTATCGAGGCGCTCACCACCGCCGACCGCGTGGTGCTCAAGGACTTTGAGGGTGGCGACCTGTTTCAAGCCTGTCAGCCTGCCGAGGAAGTCGCCCGCACCGGCAAGGATGCTATCCGCTTTGGCGCCATGAAGCCCGTCGGCCTCACCGACCCGCGAACCGGACGTCGCCCCTGGGCGGCGATTCAGCTGCGTGCCGAGAACAAGGAGAAGACCGCCTATAACCTGGTGGGCTTTCAGACGAATCTGACTTTTGGTGAGCAGAAGCGTGTCTTCCACATGGTTCCCGGTCTGGAGAATGCCGAGTTCTTCCGTTATGGCGTCATGCACCGCAATACCTTTGTCGATGCGCCGCACGTTCTTGACGGCACCTTTGCCGTGCCCGGCACGGGCGTGCGCCTCGCCGGTCAGATCACCGGCACCGAGGGGTATATGGAAGCGGTGGCGACCGGTCTGCTTGCTGCGCTTAACACCTATGCCGAGGCTATCGGTGCGGCTCCTTTGGAGCTTCCTCGCGTGGGCGCCCTGGGCGCGCTCGTGGGCTATGCGACCGATCCGGCAACGGTGGGCTATCAGCCCATGCACGTTAACTTTGGCTTGGTGCCGCCGCTCGAGGACGGCAAGCGCCGCAGCAAGCGCGATCGCTACCAGGCTTATGCGGATCGCGCCCTCGAGGCCCTCGATGCCTACTTGGCCACGCGTTCCGACCTGTTTGGAGGCGACCGGTCATAGCCTTTGACCTGTACGATACCGTCGACTCGTTTATCGCCTACATCGCACGTGTCGAGGGGTTCTCTCCCAATACGGTGACTGCCTATGGATCGCGGTTGGAGCGCTTTGCTGCCTGGTGCGAGCGTACAGGTGTCGATGCGCGTATGGCCGATGTGCGTACCGTCCGCGCATATTTGGCCGAGTTTTCGCGCGAGCAGGTGGCGCCTCGCACCATTGCCGCGCATTTGTCGGCTATTCGGTCGCTCTATCGTTGGATGGCTGCCGAGGGGATTGTCGAGGGCGATGCGGTCTCGGCGATCGCGTCGCCCAAGCTGCCGCGCGACCTGCCCGGTGTGCTGACGACCCAACAGGTCGAGGCGCTGCTCAAGACGCCTGATACTTCGACGCCCGTGGGACTGCGCGATGCGGCGATGCTCGAGCTGCTCTATGCCTCGGGTGCCCGCATCTCGGAGCTTTCGGCGCTCAATGTGGGATCCATCTCATGGTCCGAGCGTACACTGCGGTTATGGGGCAAGGGGAGCAAGGAGCGTATCGTTCCTCTGTATCGACGCGCACTCGAGGCGACGCGCACCTATGTCGAGGAGGGGAGACCGGCGCTGCTCACGCAGGCAAAGCGTCGTGATGCCGCAAACGGTCCCCATCCGCTGTATATTTCTGCGCGCGGTAATCGCATGAGTGCCGCTATGCTCAGACGACGGTTCCATACGCTGGCGACGCTCGCTGGCATCCCTGCCGACATTGCCCCGCATGCGATGCGCCACACGTTTGCGACCGATTTGCTTGAGGGCGGCGCGGATCTGCGTTCGGTTCAAGAGCTGCTGGGACATGCGAGCCTGTCCACGACGCAGATTTACACGCATCTTACGCCCGATCGGCTTAAGCGCGCCGTGACCCAGGCCCATCCCCGGGGCGAGTAGGCTGGGCGGCTCGTGTTGCGCTTAGGTGTGTTGTTTTGATTGCGGGTTGGCAGAAAGAGGCAATCCTGCTATCATTCATCGGGTTGCTTCACGGCAACAGGTTTTTATCACGCACGCGCGGCTACTTCATACCGTGGTGCCCGGGCTTTGGTAGCACATGTCCGGGTTGGTTTTGGAGGATGACCCCGCGCGGAGGCAAACCACAGGAGGTTTAACATGGCTACCAAGATTAATATCCGCACCCTGCTCGAGGCCGGCTGCCACTTCGGTCACCAGACCCGTCGCTGGAACCCCAAGATGAAGCCGTTCATCTTCGGTGAGCGCAACGGCATCTATATCCTCGACCTCAAGCAGACCATCCTCGACGCCGACCAGGCCTACACCTTCGTCAAGAACGTCGCCAAGGGCGGCAACGTGCTGTTCGTCGGTACCAAGAAGCAGGCTCAGGAGGCCGTCAAGAACGCCGCTGAGCGCGCCAACATGCCTTACATCAACCAGCGTTGGCTCGGCGGCATGCTGACCAACTTCGTCACCATCCGCTCCCGCATCAACCGCATGGAGGAGCTCGAGGCCATGGTCGAGGACGGCCGAATGGCAGTGCTCCCCAAGAAGGAGCAGGCTGTGCTCGGTAAGGAGCTCACCAAGCTCCAGACCAACCTCGGTGGCGCCCGCGACATGAAGGGTCTGCCCCAGGCTCTCTTCGTTATCGACACCAAGCGCGAGGAGAACGCCATCAAGGAGGCCCAGCGCCTGAACATCCCCGTCGTCGCTCTGATCGACACCAACTCCGATCCCGACGAGGTCGAGTACGGCATCCCCTGCAACGATGACGCTATCTCCGCTGTCACCCTTATGTGCGAGCTCATGGCTGACGCCTGCCTCGCTGGCTCCGGCAAGGAGCAGGTCTCCGAGGCCGAGATGGCCGCTGAGCCCAAGGCCGAGTAAATCAGTCTTAGTTAATTCTTTTTCATCTCTTTGAAAGGAACCACAATGGCCCAGATTACCGCCGCTATGGTCAAGCTGCTCCGCGAGATGACCGACTCCCCGATGATGGAGTGCAAGAAGGCTCTCGTCGAGGCTGACGGCGACATGGACGCCGCTGTCGACGTTCTGCGCAAGAACGGCCTCGCCAAGGCTGCCAAGAAGGCTGGCCGTGAGACCAACGAGGGCGCTGTCGCCGCGTTCGTCTCCGAGGACGGCAAGACCGGCGCTCTGCTCGAGCTCTCCTGCGAGACCGACTTCGTCGGCTCCAACGCCAAGTTCACCGGCTTTGCTTCCAAGGTCGCTGAGGTTGTCGCTACCACCGAGCCTGCTGACGTCGACGCTCTGCTAGAGAAGCCGATGGGCGAGGAGACCGTTTCCTCCGAGCTCACCGAGATGATTCACATCATGGGCGAGAACATGAAGATCTCCCGTTTCGCCGCCCGCAAGGCTGAGAACGGCGCTCTCGCTTCTTACATCCACATGGGTGGTAAGATCGGCGTTCTCGTCGAGTTCGCTTTCGAGAAGGCCGAGACCGCTCAGGCAGAGTCCTTCAAGACCTTTGCTCACGACGTTGCCCTTCAGGTTGCCGCTGTCGCCCCGATCTGCGCTACCCGCGATCAGGTTCCGGCTGAGACCGTCGAGCACGAGAAGCAGATCTACATGGCTCAGGCTGCCGAGTCCGGCAAGCCCGAGGCTATCCAGGAGAAGATGGCTGTTGGCCGTCTGGAGAAGTTCTACAAGCAGTCCGTGCTCACCGAGCAGGAGTTCATCAAGGACAGCTCCCTCACCATCAAGAAGTACGCTGAGCAGGTCTCCAAGGAGCTCGGCGACACCATTACCGTCGTTGCCTTTGACCGTCTGGTTCGTGGCGAGTAAATAAGCTCTTGTAGCTGGTAATGAGCAGGCTGTGGGTTTTACTCACAGCCTGCTTTTTCATGGCTCCCCGTTAAGCCTTTGATATTATGTTATGAGTCTAATTAAAGGAGGATCGCTTTGTCCGACATCCGATATAAACGCGTGCTTCTGAAGCTCTCCGGTGAAGCGCTGATGGGCGATGGCAACTACGGCATCGACCCCAAGGTTACCGATCATCTTGCCAAGCAGGTCAAGGAGTTGCTCGCCGTTGGTCATGAGGTCGGCGTCGTTGTCGGCGGCGGCAATATTTTCCGCGGCATGGCCGGTGCCGCCGGTGGTATGGACCGCGCCCAGGCCGATTACATGGGTATGCTCGCTACCGTTATGAACGCGCTTGCCCTGCAGGATGCCTTCGAGCACAACGATGTTCCCTGCCGCGTGATGAGCGCTATCCAGATGAACGAGATCTGCGAGCCCTATATTCGCCGTCGTGCCATCAACCACCTGTCCAAGGGCAACGTCGTTATCTTTGCCGCCGGATCGGGTAATCCGTACTTTACGACTGACACCGCCGCGGCCCTTCGCGCCTGCGAGATCGGTGCCGAGATTCTGATTAAAGCCACCAAGGTCGATGGCATCTACGACAAGGATCCCGTCAAGTGCGCCGACGCCGTCCGCTTTGACAAGATCACCTATCACGAGGTGCTCGTTCGCGGCCTGCAGGTTATGGATTCCACGGCTACGGCTCTTTGCCAGGACAACCGTATGCCCATTTTGGTCCTCAACATCGATGGCGAGGACACCGTCAAGCGCGCGCTCGCGGGTGAGCCCGTCGGCACGCTCGTCTATCAGGAGGATTAAGCATGGCAGAGAACATCACCGCCCACATGGACAAGTCACTCGAGTCCCTCAAGCATAACTTCTCCAAGGTCCGCACTGGCCGCGCTAACGCCAACATCCTGTCCGACATCACCGTCGACTACTACGGTGTTCCCACGCCCGTCACGCAGGTTGCCGCCGTTAAGACCCCCGAGGCCCACATGCTGCTTATCGAGCCGTGGGATAAGGCGCTCATCAATGCCATCGTCAAGGCCATCAGTGCCTCTGACCTGGGCATTACCCCCAACTCTGATGGTACCGTTGTGCGCCTGCCGTTCCCGGCTCCCACTGAGGAGCGTCGTCGCGAGCTCGTTAAGGAGTGCCGCGAGTACGCCGAGCAGGCCAAGGTCTCCATCCGCAACATCCGCCGCGACTTTAACAACAAGCTCGAGCGCGACGAGGAGCTCACCGAGGACGATGTCCGTCGCGAGCAGGCCAAGGTCCAGAAGCATACCGACGAGTATGTCGCCAAGGTCGAGGAGCTTCTGAAGGAAAAAGAAGCCGAGGTCATGGAGATCTAAGGTGCAATACGACGAGCATAAACTGGTCGAGTACTTTGCCGACGCCCCTGCGGGCGTCGGTTTTTCCGACCTTGACCTCAATAACATCCCGCACCATATTTCGTGCATCATGGACGGCAACGGCCGTTGGGCTACGGCGCGCGGTCTTGCCCGCACCGAAGGCCACAAGGCCGGCATCGTCTCGCTGCGTGAGATCATTACCGCCTGCGTGCGCCTGGGCGTCGACGTGCTTTCGGCCTATGCGTTTTCGACCGAAAACTGGAATCGCCCGCAGCACGAAGTCAACGTTCTGATGCACCTGTTTGCCAAGACGTTTATCGATGAGCTGCCGCTGCTTAAGCGCGAGAACGTTCGCGTTGTCTTTTTGGGCGATATTTCCGCGCTGCCCAAAAAGACCCACGACGTCTTTGAGCGCGGCCTTGCCGAGTGCGCCGACCATACCGGTATGACGCTGGCGCTGGCCGTTAACTATGGTGCCCGTGCTGAGATCACCCGCGCTGTCCGCCAGATCGCACTTGATGCGGCTGCCGGCAAGATCGATCCCGCCGCGGTTGACGACAATATGGTGGCTTCGCACCTGTACACCGCTGGGCTGCCCGATCCGGAGCTTGTGATTCGCACCTCCGGCGAGCTTCGTCTTTCGAACTATCTGCTGTGGCAGGTTGCTTATTCCGAGTTCTATGTCACCGATACCTATTGGCCCGACTTTGATCGTTGGGGCCTTGTCGACGCCATTTTGGCCTACCAGGGTCGCGACCGTAGGTTTGGTGGACTGAGCAAGACCGAGGAGGCTTAATCGTGTCCGAACGTCCCAAGGCATCCGCTCCCAAGGCGCCTACTTCCGCGAAGCCCGCGCGTAAGGCTTCCGCTGCAGGCGCCCCTGCAGCGAAGAGCGGCTCCGGTTCGTGGCTGGCGGGCTTTATCACCCGTGCCGCCGCCGGTATCGTCTATGCCGTTGTCTTTATCCTGTGCCTGGTTTTGGGTATTGTGCCCACGGCCATCTTCGTGTCCGTCATGAGCGGTCTGTGCTGCTATGAGTTCTTCCGCATGACGAGGCTCGACGGCAAGGTTGCCAACGAGCGCCTTGGTATCGCTGCCGCCGTGCTCTTTCCGCTCTCGGCTCTGGGCGATTCGCTGCTGTTGAACGCCCTGCTGTTCGCTTTGATGCTTGCGGTTGGTATCTGGTATGTCTGGTCTCCGCGCACTCGCATCTCTGACGTTGCCGTTACGCTCATGGGCCCTATCTACACTGGCTTTATGCTGTCGGCTATCGTGCTGCTGCGCGATGCCGTGCCCGGTTTTGCCGGCGCACTGCTTTCGGTGGGCGTTTGCGCGTCCCTTTGGGTCTCCGACTCGTTTGCCTATATCGTGGGCAGCCGCATCGGCAAGCATAAGATGGTTCCCAAGATCTCGCCCAAAAAGAGCTGGGAAGGCTTTGTCGGCGGCATTTTGGGCTCTGTCTTGATCTGGCTCATCCTGTGGGCAACGCACTTCTATAAGCTGAGCCTGCCCTATGCACTGCTGTGCGGCGTGGTCGTCTCCATCCTGGGCGTTATCGGCGACCTCATCGAGTCGCGTATCAAGCGCGGTGTGGGCGTCAAAGATTCCGGCAATCTCATCCCCGGCCACGGCGGCATGCTCGACCGCAGCGATTCGCTCATCTTTGGCTGCATTACCGCGCAGCTGCTACTGATGATCGGAGGCGTGCTGTAATGGCTTATCAGACCACCTACGGTCCCGACGGCCGTCTTCGTGTTGCCATTCTGGGCTGTACGGGTTCTATCGGCACTCAGGCGCTCGACGTGTGCCGACAGCATGCCGATCGCCTGCAGGTGACGGCGCTGTCCGTTAACTCCAGCACCCCCGAGCTCGTTGCCGCTGCCCGTGAGTTCTCGGTCCCGGCGGTTGCCGTGGCGGACGCCTCCCATGGCGCCGACGCTGTACTGCAGGAACTGCCCGAGGGCACGGAGCTCGGCGTTGGCGCGCAGGCCGTGTGCGAGCTCGCATGCCGCGATGATGTCGACTGCGTGCTCGTTGCCATCGTGGGCGCTGCCGGTCTCGAGGCGAGCCATGCTGCTCTGACCTCGAACAAGCGCCTTGCCCTGGCCAACAAGGAGTCGCTCGTCGTCGGTGGCGATCTGCTTATGCCGTTGGCGCAGCCGGGCCAGCTTATCCCTGTCGACTCCGAGCATTCTGCCATCTACCAGTGCTATCTTGGCGAGAATCCGCGCGAGGCTCACTGCATTTGGCTTACCTGCTCGGGCGGCCCGTTCTTTGGCCGCACGCGTGACGAGCTCGATCGCGTGACGCGCGCCGATGCCCTGGCGCATCCTACGTGGGCTATGGGTGCAAAGATCACGATTGACTCCGCCACCCTCATGAACAAAGGTCTGGAGCGTATCGAGGCCATGCATCTGTTTGGCTGCGATCTCGATTTCATTAACGTGGTCGTGCAGCGCCAGTCTAAGATTCACTCCATGGTCGAGTTTGCCGACGGCTCTGTGATGGCGCATCTCGGTGCCTCCGACATGCGCATTCCCATCCAGTTTGCCTTCTCGTATCCCGAGCGTTGGGATACGCCGGCTCCGCGTATCGATTTCCGCGAGTTGGGACAGCTTACCTTTGACGCGGCCGATATGGATACCTTCCGCTGCCTTGCGCTGGCCGAACGTGCCGGCAAGACGGGCGGCACCATGCCGTGCGTGCTCAATGCCGCCAACGAGGTCGCCGTCGATGCCTTCCTGCATGATGGCTGCAGTTTTACCGATATCGACCGTATTGTGGAATCCTGCATGGATGCTCACGATGCGCAGACGGTCGATTCGTTTGACCAGCTTCGCGAAATCGATGCGTGGGCGCGTGAAAAGGCCGCGCAGGTGCTTGCCGCAACCCGTTCTTAACCCATAAGGATTGCTTTTTCGTTTTATGGATACTGTTCTGAGCGTTCTCTCATCGGTCTTTTGGGGCCTGCTGATGCTTTCCGTCCTCGTGTTTTTGCACGAGGGCGGCCACTTTTTGGCGGCGCGTGCCTGCGGTGTCCGCGTGACTGAGTTCTTTTTGGGCCTGCCGTGTCGCTTTGATA
>JAXIYS010000057.1:0-7683 GCA_036304385.1 Collinsella sp.
AACCACCACAAAGGTGCCTGTCCCCTTTGTGGTGGTTTAGGCCCGAGATAGCAAGAAACCCGGTCCTGCACGAGGCAGAACCGGGTTTCTTTAGCAATGCTTGCTTTGCTCAGGCAGTAACTGTTAGTTACTCAGCCAGGAAGTCACGCTGGACAGCGGGATCGACCTTGACGCCAGGGCCCATGGTGGAAGACACGGAGATGGACTTGACGTACTTACCCTTAGCAGAAGAGGGCTTGACGCGCAGAATCTCGGTGTACAGGGCAGCGTAGTTCTCGACGAGCTGCTGCTCAGAGAAGGACTTCTTGCCCAGGGGCACGTGGCAGATGCCGTAACGGTCGGCGCGGTACTCAACGCGGCCGGCCTTGAGCTCGGAGACCATCTTGGCGACGTCCATAGTCACGGTGCCGAGCTTGGGGTTCGGCATGAGGCCACGGGGACCAAGGATCTTACCGATGCGGCCAACCTTGGCCATCATGTTCGGCGTAGCGATAGCGGCGTCGAAGTTGATCTCGCCCTTCTGGATCTGGGCGACGAGCTCGTCGGAACCGATGATGTCGGCGCCGGCAGCCTCGGCCTCGCGGGCCTTCTCGCCCTCGGCGAAGACGGCAACACGAACGGTCTTGCCGGTGCCGTGGGGCAGGGAGATGGAACCACGGATGTTCTGGTCAGCCTTACGAGTATCGATGCCCAGACGGAAGTGGGCCTCGACGGTCTCGTCGAACTTGGCGGTGTCGAGCTCCTTGATGAGCTTGGCAGCCTGAAGGGGGGTGTAGAGCGTGGCGCGGTCGATCTTCTCGGCAGCGGCGTTATAGCTCTTACCATGCTTAGCCATGTGCATTACCTCCTGTGGTTAAACGGGCGTGAGCCCTCCCACATCGTATCGTGTGCCCTATTGCACACATATAACGGGCGCCCCGGTCAGAGCACCCGTCATTACCTAAAGAAATCGCTACTCAGCGATGGTGACGCCCATGGAGCGGGCGGTACCGGCGATGATCTTCTTGGCGGCGTCAATGTCGTTGGCATTGAGGTCAGGCATCTTGATCTCGGCGATCTTGGTGAGCTGCTCCTGGGAGAGCTGACCGACCTTGTCGGCCTGGGGCTTAGCGGAACCAGACTTGAGGTTCAGCTCCTTCTTGATGAGGTGAGCCGCCGGCGGGGTCTTGGTGATGAAGGAGAAGGACTTATCCTCGTAGACAGAGATCTCAACGGGGATGATGTCGCCCTTCTTGTCCTGCGTCTCGGCGTTAAATGCCTGGCAGAACTGCATGATGTTCACGCCAGCAGCGCCCAGGGCGGGGCCGACGGGAGGAGCGGGGTTAGCGGCACCAGCAGGAATCTGGAGCTTAATGACGTTGGCAACCTTCTTCTCAGCCATGGTCATTCCTTTCGAATCACGAGTGTGAAGTACTTGCTATATCGTAAGCACGCACGTGTTAGAAGCACTCCTGAGATGAGCAGTCACAGAAGAAGCACGCTCGCGCGAACGGACGAAAACTTAAGCGATGACAGCGACCTGGTTAAAGTCGAGCTCGACCGGCGTCTCGCGGCCAAAGATCATCAGCGTAACCTTGAGCTTGCCAGCCTCGGTGTTAACCTCGGAGACCTTGCCATCAAAGTCGGTAAGCGGACCATCGGTGACGCGGACGGACGTGCCGACCTCAATATCAACCGAGGTGCGCTTGGGCGAATCGCCCTTACCGGGACGACGAGTCATCTTGTTGTACTCGTCGCGGGAAAGCGGAGCGGGCTTGCCGTTGCCGCCCAGGAAACCGGTGACGCCAGGCGTGTTACGAACACACGTCCAAGCATCGTCATCCATCTCCATGCGGACCAGGACATAACCCGGGAAGATCTTGGAATCCTTGGTCTCACGCTTGCCACCCTCTTTAATCTCGGTGACACGCTCCATAGGAATCTCGATATCAAAGATACGGTCCTGCATGCCCATAGTCTCGATGCGATGCTCGAGATCGGACTTAACGCGGTTCTCGTATCCAGAGTAAGTGTGAACGACGTACCAACGCTTAGACATGGTTTAGCCCCTCAATCCAGAGAACAGAGCAAGAGCCTCGCCAAAGCCAGCATCGAGCAGAGCGATGACGACGCCGACGACGATCAGAGAAGCGCAAACGACGACCGAGTAGTTCACGAGCTCCTTCTTATCGGGCCACGTGACACGCTTCATCTCGGACTTGACCGAAGCGAAATACTTCTTGGTGCGGGCGAAGAAACCAGGCTTCTCGTTCTTCTTGGACTTCGCAGCCTTCTCGTTCTTCTTGGCAACGGCCTTCTTGGCCTCAACCTTGGAGTTGGCGGCAGCGTTGTTGGCAGGCGCCTGCTGCTGAGCCTTCTTCTTGTTCTTCTTGTTGGCCATTTGGGTTACCTCCGCGCAATGCGCTTATACATGAGTAAACCGTAAGCCCCCAATTGGGAGCTTACGGAATAATGACTGGCACGCCAGGAAGGACTCGAACCCTCAACACTCGGTTTTGGAGACCGATGCTCTACCAATTGAACTACTGGCGTATGTGACTAGAGACTAGCGAGTCTCTTTGTGCAGCGTGTGGTGACGGCACCAGGGGCAATACTTCTTGATCTCCATACGATCAGGCATGGTCGACTTGTTCTTGGTGGTCGTATAGTTGCGGCGCTTGCACTCAGTGCACGCAAGAGTAACTAGAGTACGCATGTATCCTGAACCTTTCATTTCCGCCCCGTACGGGCACGAGTTGATACTTTATCAGCTCTACGTAAGTGCTGTCAACGAAAACCTCGAATCAATTGGTTCTCGGTGAACCCATTCATATTTGGAACACATCAATGGAGCCAACGAGATCTAATCGACGGTGCACCCAGGACCATAATCGATCCTCTCGACACCAGCAACGGCTCAATATCCATTGCAGAAAAGAACCCGGCACCCATATAAGTGCCGGGTTCTCTAAGTCAGCTATATCAAAGAGCTAATTTACTCAATGATCGTGGAGACGATGCCCGAACCAACGGTGTGACCACCCTCGCGGATAGCGAAGCGCAGGCCCTCCTCCATGGCGATCGGGTGGATGAGGTCGCCCTCGATGGTGATGTGGTCACCAGGCATAGCCATCTCGGTGCCCTCGGGGAGCTTGACCGTACCGGTAACGTCGGTGGTACGGAAGTAGAACTGAGGACGATAACCATCGAAGAACGGGGTGTGACGGCCGCCCTCCTCCTTGGTCAGAACGTAGATCTCGCCGGTGAACTTGGTGTGCGGGGTAACTGAACCGGGCTTGCAGAGAACCTGGCCGCGCTCGATGTCCTCGCGCTTGATGCCGCGGAGCAGCAGACCGACGTTGTCGCCAGCCTCGCAGAAGTCCATGGACTTACGGAACATCTCGATACCGGTAACGACGGTGTTCTGGGTATCCTTGATGCCGACAATCTCGACGGGCTCGTTGAGCTTGAGCTCACCGCGCTCGACACGGCCGGTAGCAACGGTACCACGGCCGGAGATGGTCATAACGTCCTCAACGGCCATCAGGAACGGGAGGTCGTTGTTACGAGCAGGCGTCGGGATGTACTCGTCGACGGCCTTCATGAGCTCGCGAATGGCGTCCATCCACTTGGCGTCGCCCTCGAGAGCGCCCAGAGCGGAACCACGGATGACGGGGATGTCGTCGCCGGGGAAATCGTACTCGGAGAGGAGCTCACGGGTCTCCATCTCGACGAGGTCGATGAGCTCGTCATCGTCGACCATGTCGCACTTGTTCAGGAAGACGACGATGTAGGGAACGCCGACCTGACGGGCGAGCAGGATGTGCTCGCGGGTCTGAGCCATGGGGCCGTCGGTAGCGGCGATGACCAGGATAGCGCCGTCCATCTGAGCAGCACCGGAGATCATGTTCTTGACGTAGTCAGCGTGGCCCGGGCAGTCAACGTGAGCGTAGTGACGGGCAGCGGTTTCGTACTCGACGTGGGAGACGGAAATCGTAATGCCGCGCTCGCGCTCCTCGGGAGCCTTGTCGATGTTCTCGAACGCAGTGAAGTCAGCCTTGCAGCCCTCGGTCTCGGAGAGAACCTTGGTGATGGCAGCGGTCAGCGTGGTCTTGCCGTGGTCGACGTGACCAATGGTGCCGATGTTAACATGCGGCTTAGTGCGCTCAAACTTCTCTTTGGCCATAAAGCCCTCCTCTTAACAGGTCGTCCCCGGACGGGACTTTGCCTTTATACCATAGTGGCCTCTCAACATACTATTGAGAAGCCACCGTGTTACCTATGGTAGCGGTGACTGGATTCGAACCAGTGACGCCACGGGTATGAACCGTGTGCTCTAACCAACTGAGCTACACCGCCGGATGGAGCCTGCAACCAGACTTGAACTGGTGACCTCTTCGTTACCAACGAAGTGCTCTACCGACTGAGCTATACAGGCACTTGACGGGTGGGAGCTATAGGATTCGAACCTATGTAGGCAGAGCCAACGGGTTTACAGCCCGTCCCCATTAACCACTCGGGCAAACTCCCAATCGTTCAAGTATCCGCAGGTCCTTTGGTCTTTTGGACCGCCGCCCCCGCGAACGAAGAAGATAATACGATGCCACCTTGGGGGCTGTCAACGAAAACCTCTATATACACGGTGCCGGGCGTATCTACATACCTTTGACCTGCGGTTTTGCTGAGTTTGGATATGGAGCACGGTGAATTTGCATATAGCGGTGACATTTCCCGAGGGAACACTTTTGCGTAGTGGAGTACACCATCAGGATCGAACTTTGATATCGACTCATTTGCACCTATATATAGGTCGATATCGGGCTTCCCAGACAGAATCGAGCGTGGATAATCTCCCACTTTTTGCGTGGCTTCGAGCCCAAAGTGGGAGATTATCCACGCTCATTCACTTAGCAGGAGATTTTCCACGCTCGTATGTCCGGAAATCCTCGCTCGACCAGGATGACTGGGACCGGTCCGGCCTTTGTCTCAATCTGTAACATTTAGAGAACATTTTCTCCCCTATCTGTTACAGATCGAGATGTTTCGCAGAGACCCCAGCTTACGTCTCATTCTGTAACAGCTAGAACGGTTTTCGGCCTCTTCGTGTTACAGATTGAGATGTTATCGGCCATCCCTTGGCATTGTCTCAATCTGTAACTATAAGGAGGGTTTTCAGCCTCTTCGTGTTACAGATTGAGACAAACCGAAAACGGAATGGGCGCTGACCCAATGGCACACCACCTAAAAAGAAACGGGCCCTGTCCCATAAGGAACAGAGCCCGAAACTCTCATGGAGCCAGTGACAGGAATCGAACCTGCAACCCACTGATTACAAATCAGTTGCGCTACCGTTGCGCCACACTGGCACACTTGGCGCTTTCACGCGAAGCCAGTTAAGAATAAAGGAATTGCGGACGAGGCGCAACAGACCCTTTGACCGACCACATCTCAAAACCCTTCGTCAGAACGAATAGTTTTATCTGTTCGCCAGAACCAAAAACTATTCGTTTTGGCGACGGTAAGCCCGCAGCCCATTGATTACAAATCAACGGGCTGGCCAATTGGGAAACGGGTCTCTATGGACAATCCCCTACCTCCCGCGCAACGCCTTGAGCTTGGCCAGCGCATCGGGACTTAGGCGACTGCCCAGGGTCATCTTGATCTGCGGAGCTTCCTCTGCCTCGTGAACGTCGTTATCGATCTGTTTGATCTCGTCCACCAGCATGCGGCTCGATATGCGCGTGACACCCTTGCCCATGACGACGGCCTGAATCGTGCCGTCGCTCGACACCACGGAGCACGCGCGGCCTTCCTCGCGTGCCTCGATGCAGAGCTTCTGCACCACGGTATCGGCCGATACGCCCGTCGGCGAAAACTCGATGCGCACGCCACGGGCCGGCAGGTTGGGGCGCTCGCTGGAGATATTGCCCGCACCGTCAAACACGATCACGGCCTCGTAGCGGCCCTGGGCAAACGCCGCAACATCGTTGATGAGCGCGGTGCGCGCCATATCGTGAACGTCGCTGGAATACGGATCGTCGGAATGGTCGTACACGAGCTTTTCGTAGCGCGGCGTGCAGTGGATCACGTTGTAACCGTCGACCACCAGCAGCTCAGGCTTATTGGAGTGCACCGTCGAGACTGGGTCGGCGATAGCCTGCGCAAACGCATTGCCGCCCACGCCATAGGTCGCAGCCGAAACAATCGGCTTGGCCGAGCCCTCGCCAAAGCGCTTGGCCTTGGACTTGGCGCGGTTCTTCTTGGACATGCGCTACTCCTCCCCCATGAGCTCGCCGGCATTGCGGCGCAGCCACTCAAAGCACAGCGCCGTTGTCGCCTGGGCCACGTTGAGACTCTCGGTCATGCCGCGCTGGGGAAGCTTGGTCAAAAAGTCGCATTTCTCAAGCACCAGGCGCGAGATGCCGTCGCCCTCGGAGCCCATGACGAGTGCCACGCGGCCCTCGAAGGGAGCATCCCAGCAGCTGCCCTCGGCGTGCTCGGAAGCACCGCCCACCCAAAAGCCAGCGGCCTTGAGGTCATCGAGCGCACGGGCGATATTGGGAACCTGCGCGATAGGCAGGTGCATGACGGCGCCGGCGGAAGTCTTGTAGCTGCCAACGGTCACGCCGGCAGCGCGCTTGTTGGCAATGATGACGCCCGCCGCGCCCACGACTTCGGCGGAGCGCACGATGGCACCAAAGTTGCCGTCGTCGGTCACATGGTCGAGCACAACGACAAGCGCCGGACCGTCGCCCGCGCGGTCGAGGATATCGGCAACATCAGCGTAAGGGAAGTTACCAACCTCGAGCGCAATGCCCTGGTGAGCGCCATGGCTCGACAGCGCATCGAGCTGCGCACGCGGCACATACTTAATGCGGACACCGGCGGCGTTGAGGTCATCGACCAGACGAGACAGGGCGGCATCGCGCTCCCCGCCCTCGGCGATGAGCGCGCACTTGACGGGAAAGCCGGTACGCAGCGCCTCGGCGGCTGCACGACGACCTTCGATAAACTCGCCCTTGGGAGCCTGAACGTTGTCGCGGTTGCGATCGCGCTGCGGACGCGCAGCCTGGGCTTGGGAGCGCTCGCGCTGGCCCTTGGGAGTGGCAGCGCGGTCGTTACGGCGAATCGGACGCGAGCCAGAAGCAGCCTGCTTGCCTCCACGCGGTGCACGCTTGCGATTGTCGGCCATAAAACGGCCTCCTTAAATAGATAACGAACAAGAATCGACCGTCCGAGCCACGGCATCTTGCCTTTCAATCGTCGGGCATGACCACCAGGTCTATGCCCTTCTCTTTCAAGGCAATCTGCCGCACCTCGAACGGTCAACAAATACTAGAGACTCTTAATACGGGTGCCCGCGGCAGTATCCTCGATCGTCAGGCCCAGATCCTTGAGCTGGTCGCGGATGGCGTCGGCCAGATCCCAGTTCTTGGCGGCGCGGGCCTCGGCGCGGGCCTCGAGAATCTTGGCAGCGGCCTCGTCCACGTCGTCACCCGTGTAGGCAACCAAACCGGCGGCAACGCCCAGCAGGCCCAGCGGCAACTCGACCTTGGGCTCGGGGAGCTCAACGCCAAGCGTATCGAGCAGCTCGGCCAGCGTGTCGGCGGCGGCAAGCGCGGCGGCCTTGTCGGCAGCGTCGCCCGCCTGCTCCAGGTACTGGTTGCACTCGGTCACAAAGCCAAAGACAGCACCCATGGCACC
>JAXIYS010000058.1:0-44112 GCA_036304385.1 Collinsella sp.
CCGTAACGGTGGGCGCCGCCCACCGGTCAGCGGCCAGAGCATGGGGGGCACGCCCGGTCCCGTTCCGAACCCGGAAGCTAAGCCCCATCGCGCCGAGAGTACTGCGGGGTCAGCCCGTGGGAGGCCAGGGCGCCGCTGACCGGTGGACGGCACCGAGCCGTCGCATGACTTGAAGAAGGGGGAGGCCTCGCGGCCTCCCCCTTTTTTGTGTTTGATAGAGAGTTGTAATACAAGCACTCGCTTTCGTTTAGCTTGTCTTACTGTTTGGCTGTATTTTGAGTCCTTCTTTTGTATTTGCGCGATAATAACTCCCATTGGCGTTAGGGAGGACTTGATGTTTACCGTTTTTGTCTTGGGCAATATTGCTTCGGGTAAGTCGACTGCCTGCCGCTATCTCGAATCTCATGGCGCCATGCTTATCGATCTGGATGAGCTTGCCAAATCGCTTTATGTGCCAGGCTCCGATATCGTCAATGCCCTCGCGGAAGAATTCGGTTGGGACATTCTGGACGGAGAGGGCGGCATTCGCCGCAATGTCCTCGCTGCTCGAGCTTTCGCCTCTCCTGATACAGTTGCGCAGCTCAATGGCATCGTTCACCCGGTTCTCATTGAACAGCTTTCGCTGAGGATCCTTGATCAGGTTTGCTGCACGGTTTCGTCCCCCCGTTATCCCTTTGCGGTAGTCGAGGTTTCTGCCCCGACTGGTTTTGAGGATGCTTTTGGCCTGGCTGATGAAATTCTGGTTATCAGCGCTCCTTTAGCAGATCGTCGCGAGCGTGCCATTCATCGTGGTATGGAGTCCTCTGATTTTGATGCGCGCTCTGCATGCCAACCTGATGAGGCTTCGCTTTGCAATCTCGCTACGACGGTAATCGATAATGAGGCAGGCGATAACTCGCTCTTTGAGCAACTGGACGCATGGCTTGCGCGTCATGGCTTCGGGGATGTAGTGGATAGGGAGGAGACCGATGCCTAAGACACGTTTCTTTACGTGGTATCGCGTGGCGCCACTTGCCGTTATGTTCGTCTTCGGCCTTATTTCGCTCGTCTACTCGTATGCTCCCGCCGCCTTCTTTAAGCCTTTGTATCCAATTGACTACGAGGCGTACGTAAAGCAATCGAGCATTTCACACAATCTTGATCCGTATCTGGTGTGTGCCGTCATAAAGTCGGAATCGAATTGGGATCCCGAGGCCGAGTCGAATCAAGGCGCACAGGGCTTGATGCAGCTGATGCCCGAGACTGCCCAGGATATGATTGCCAAGGGTCTTGTCGATGGTTGCGAGTATTCAGCCGACAGCCTTAACGATCCCGCTACGAACATCGAGTTTGGCTGTGCGTATCTTTCGTATCTTCTAACGTATTTTAACGGGTCGACTGACAGCGCCATTGCCGCCTATAACGCCGGCATGGGCAATGTCGACGGATGGGCGCAGCAGAGCACGTCGCTTCATAATGCAATCACCTTTCCCGAGACGCAGGCGTATCTGATTCGTGTCAATAATGCCTAGGTTCGCTACAAGACCCTCTATCCCGATCGGTTCGTATAGGACTATGCCTGCCGCCTGCGTATACTGCAGATATATGAGTTAGGAGTATCCATGGCGGAATTTGAAGTTGAGCGTGTTGGAGGAGAGCTTAAACGTTTTGGCGTTGAGGGCTCTGAGGTGCCGTTTAAGGTCGTGTCTCCATACGAGCCCGCTGGTTCCCAGCCTAAGGCCATTGAGTCGCTTGTGCAGGGTGTGAGGGACGGAGATCGCTATCAGGTTTTGCTGGGCGTGACTGGTTCGGGCAAGACTTTCACGATGGCTAAGACTATTGAGGCCCTGGGGAAGCCGACGCTGGTCATGGCTCCCAACAAAACGCTTGCCGCTCAGCTCGCGAGCGAGCTCAAGGAATTCTTCCCTGACAACGCCGTGGTCTATTTTGTGTCGTACTACGATTACTATCAGCCGGAGGCATATGTGCCGCAAAGCGATACGTATATCGAGAAGGATTCCTCGATTAACGAAGAGGTCGAGATGCTGCGACATCAGGCGACCGCATCGCTGCTATCTCGACGCGATGTGATCGTCGTCGCATCGGTCTCGTGTATCTATGGCATTGGCTCTCCCGAGGACTATGCGGGCCTAGCTCCGAACGTCGACAAGAAGGTGCCGCTCGAGCGCGATGACTTTATCCATGCGCTTATCGATATTCAGTACGATCGCAATGACTATGACCTGGCACGCGGCACCTTCCGCGTGCGCGGCGATGTCGTCGACGTGTATCCGCCCTATGCCGAGCATCCGTTGCGGTTTGAGTTCTTTGGCGACGAGGTCGAGCTGATTGCCGAGATTGACGAGGTCACCGGCGAGATGCTGCGTGAGTACGAGGCCATTCCCGTGTGGCCGGCCTCGCACTACGTGACTGAGAAGCCTAAGGTCAAAGCGGCTCTGAAATCAATCAGCGAAGAGTGCGAGAAACGTGTGGCCGAGCTCAAGGCGACTGATAAGCTGCTCGAGGCACAGCGTCTGCAGCAGCGCACCGACTATGATCTCGAGATGCTCGAGACCATGGGTTTTTGTAACGGTATCGAGAACTACTCGCGTCATCTGGACGGTCGAAAACCGGGCGAGCCGCCGTTTACCCTGATCGATTACTTTCCTAAGGATATGCTCTGCATCATCGACGAGAGCCATGTAACGGTGCCGCAGATCCGCGGCATGCACGAAGGCGATCGCTCGCGTAAGGTGACGCTGGTGGAGCATGGTTTTCGTCTGCCTTCGGCACTTGATAACCGCCCGCTTCGTTTCGATGAGTTTGAGGCGAGGATTCCCCAGTTCATCTACGTTTCGGCCACGCCGGGCGACTACGAGCTGCGGGTTAGCCAGAATGACGTTGAGCAGATTATTCGTCCGACCGGTCTGCTCGACCCCAAGATCGATGTGCGTCCTGTTCGTGGGCAGATTGACGATCTTGAGGACGAGATTCGCGAGCGCGTTGCCCGCAAGGAGCGCGTGCTGGTGACCACGCTCACCAAGCGCATGGCCGAGGACCTGACCGACCATCTGCTTGATGCCGGCATTAAGGTCAATTACATGCACTCCGATACGGCGACGATGGACCGTGTCGAGATCCTGCGAACGCTGCGGGAGGGAAAGATCGATGTCCTCGTTGGCATCAACCTGCTCCGCGAGGGTCTAGACCTTCCCGAGGTATCGCTGGTGGCAATTCTCGACGCTGACAAGGAAGGCTTCTTGCGCAACCGCCGTTCGCTGATTCAGACGATTGGCCGTGCGGCCCGTAATGCCGACGGCGAGGTCATCATGTACGCAGACGTTGTGACCGATTCGATGAAAGAAGCCATCGAGGAGACGCAGCGCCGTCGCGAGATTCAGATGGCATATAACGAAGAGCATGGCATTGTGCCCAAGACGGTCCGCAAGGCCATTAACGACATTTCGAGCTTTATTGCCGAGGCCGAAAAGACTGTGGGCTCGAAGGGACGCTCGAGAGGCGATTCGCTGGGTCACGGTGCGTTCTATACACCCGACGAAAACGGCGAGGGCGCCGCGCCGGATACGGTGGCACCCGAGCAGACGCTTGCCGAGCAGCTGGAAGGGCTGCCGCATGACGAGCTCGTGCGGATCGTCGAGACCATGGAGGAAGACATGCGTAACGCTTCCGCCGCCATGGACTTTGAGGAGGCGGCACGTTTGCGCGATGCCGTCGTTCAGATTCGGGCGATGCTTGAGGGCGCATCTGAGGACGAAACGATCGAGCGTTTGCGTTCGCAGGCTCGCAAGGGCTCTACCTTTGCTTCGGGCAGAAAACGCCAGGGTGCACGATTCAGGAAGTAGCGAACAGGCCCCGAGTTCCCTGTGGAGCTCGGGGCCTGTGTCGTTCGGACGTGAGAGTTCGTGCACTAGAGGTCTGCTATCAGCGCCTCAGCGCAACGGACGCCGTCGGTGGCGGCACTCATGATGCCGCCGGCATATCCGGCACCCTCGCCGCAAGGGTAAAGGCCCGGAGTCGACGTGGCGTGGCATGTTCGATCGCGGGTGACGGTGACCGGGGAGCTCGAACGCGTCTCCACGCCAGTGAGGACCGCATCGGGGCGGTCATAGCCACGCAGTTTCTTACCGAGCAGGGGGATTCCCAAACGAAGCGATTCGACGATATGCCGCGGGAGGGCATCGTCGATCGCCGTCCAGGTCACGCCAAGTGGATAGGTTGGTTTTACCTTTCCGGGTGCCGTGCTGGCGCGTCCCTCAAGGAAATCTCCGACGAGCTGTGCCGGCGCGTTCCAGTTGGAGCCACCCAGGCGATAGGCGGCTCGCTCGCAGGCGCGCTGGAGCTCAATGCCTGCGAGCGGATCATCGCCGGGAAGGTCGTCAGGTGTGACGTTGACGAGTAGGGCGGCATTCGCGTTGCGCCCGCCGCGGGCATTGAGGCTGGCACCGTTGACGCACAGATGGCCCTGCTCGGAAGAAGCCGCGACAACCTGTCCGCCGGGGCACATACAAAACGAGAATACGCTGCGGCCGTTGGGGAGATGGGCGACAAGCTTGTAGGGGGCTGCTCCGAGTGCCGGGTGCCCCGCCGAAGGGCCATATTGGGCGCGGTCGATGTCGCGCTGTGGATGCTCGATGCGCACACCCATGGCAAAGGTCTTTTGCGCGAGGGCAACATTATGTTCTTTGAGAAGCTCGAATACGTCGCGGGCGGAATGGCCGCAGGCGAGAATGAGGTGCTTTGTGGCGATTGTCTCGCTTGTGGTTTCTTGGGGCGGTTGGACATCGACGCCGGTGATGGCGCCAGATCCATCGGTTCGAATATTGACGAGCTTTGTTCGATAGCGGACGGTTCCACCGAGCTGCTCGATGCGTTGAGAAATGTTGGTGACGACGGTGGGGAGGATGTCAGAGCCAATGTGCGGCTTGGCGTCCCACAGGATGTCGCGAGGTGAGCCAGCTTCGACGAAGGTCTCAAGAATCAGTCGATGGGCAGGATTCTTGGTTCCCGTGTTGAGCTTGCCGTCCGAGAAGGTCCCTGCGCCGCCCAGGCCAAATTGGATATTGCTTTCGGGGTCGAGGATACGCTCCTTAAGAAAGAGATCAATCGCTTCCGAGCGGCGAAGCGCGGGGTCGCCGCGCTCGATGAGCAGGGGTTTAAGGCCCGCTTCGGCAAGGGTCAGGGCGGCGAAGAGACCGGCGCAACCGGCGCCGACAACGACGGGACGCTCCTTGGGTGCATTCGGGACAGGGTTGGGGAATGAAGGCGCCTCGCCGTCTACCATGCGGATGCGCGAGCGGTCGCGCTCGGCGACGCGGTCGACCACCTCCTGCTCGAGTCGGGAGCTTGTCAGTTCAACTCGAAAGCTCAAAATAAAATGGACATCTCGCTTTTTACGGGCGTCGATTGACTTGCGATGGAGCTCAATGGCTTTAATCTGGGAATCCTCGCATCGCAGGGCTCGTTTGACGGCGCGTCTACCAATAGCAAGGCAGGCGGTTTCGTCGCCGGCCTCATCGAGTGACGCGTGGACTTGGGTGATTTCGATCATCGAGGTCTCCTTAGATGCAAGAAAGAGGCCGCCCGGTGTTCCAGACGGCCCGAATGCGTTTTGATTATAGACTGCGCGGCTATAGGCTGCTTGCAGCGCGAATACCCGAGATCCAAGCCCACGCAAGGTTGAAGCCGCCGCAATCGGCATCGATGTCGAGTGCCTCGCCACAGATGTAAAGTGGGGCGCCTGCCGCGTTGCTCACGCAGAGGTTGGGAGCTGAGACGCTCTCGATGGGCACGCCGCCGCGCGTGACCTGGGCCGAACGCTCCTCTGTCGTTCCCTCGACGAGCAGCTTAAAGTGCTTGAGGATTGAGACCAGATGGATGACGTCGTACGACCCGGGGTGGCACTGTTCGAATGCGGTGCAGACAACGTGAGAGAACTGCGGGGCGAGCATGCCGTCGAGCCAGCGGGGGTCGCGGGGTGAAAAGCCGCCGAGCAACTCAACTCGCTGGTTAAGCATATCGAGCAACTCGTCTTTGGAGAGGTCGGGGAAAACGTCGAGCAGAATCGTGTCTCCGCGCTGGACGCGACGGGAGAGGTTAAAGGCGGCAACGCCCGAGATGCCAAAGGTTCGGAAGAGCACTTCGCCGTCTTCGCGCCAGAGCTCCTCGTGATTGCGGGTGAGCGTCAAACGGGCGCGGACGCGCAGACCATCCAGCGTCTTGAGCGCAGTCTGGTCGCCGAAGACCGATGCCGACACAGGGCAGAGGACGGGATGCTGCGGTGTGAGGGAAAGATTGAACGTCTTCGCGATGTCGGCGGGGCTGCCGCCCGTAGCGATAATTACGGCCTTTGCCTGCAGCGTCTCGATCTTGCGAGGGGTGTCGGCAAGCGCCTTCCGAAGCGAGCGGAGTTCCGATTTTCGGTCGTCGTGCTTTTTTGCCTTGAGTGCTCGCGCGGGACGGTCTATTTGGAGCGCCCAGCCCTCGGGCGCTTTGAATGCCGAGGCAACGTTTGCTCCACAGATCAAGGTGATACCCAGGTGATTGCAAGCGTTGAGAAGTGCATCGCGCACCGATTCGGCACGAAGGGAGCGCGGATACAGCCGGCCCTCCTCGGAGGTCGTCATGATGCCCAGCGAGGAGAAGAAACTGCCGAGCTCTTGCTCGGGCTGGGGACCCATGACGGATTCGACGAATGCGGGGCGGTTGTACCGCTGGAAATCAATTGATTCGTTGGAAAGGTTGCAGCGGCCGTTGCCGGTCGCAAGGAGTTTAAGGCCGCAGGCAACATCGCGCTCAACGATGCAGACGCTTTTGCCTGCGCGTGCGGCCGTAATGGCGGCGGCGAGACCCGAGGCCCCGCCGCCGATTACCAAGACGTCATAGGAGGCGTTTGTGTTCACTTAGGCCTCGGCGGTCTCGTGTGGGGCAATGGCCTCGACGGCGGAGACGGCCTGGGGCAGCATACCGTCGGGCAATGCGGTCTCAACCTCGCCCTTATCGCAAGCCTCGGCGAGTGCAGGATTGATGGGAAGCTGCCCTAGGATCTCGAGGTTGTAACGCTCGGCGACCTCGGGGAGCTTGCTCTTGCCAAAGACTTCGATCTTCTTGCCGCAATCGGGGCACTCGATATAGCTCATGTTTTCGACGATTCCCAGAATGGGCACGTTCATCTTCTCGGCCATGTTGACCGCCTTGGCGACGATCATCGAGACCAGATCCTGCGGGCTCGTGACGATGACGATGCCATCGACGGGCAGCGACTGGAAGACAGTGAGGGCGACGTCGCCCGTTCCCGGAGGCATGTCGACCAGCAGGTAGTCGATGGGGCCCCATGAGGTTTCGCTCCAGAACTGCCTGATGGCACCCGCGATAACCGGGCCGCGCCAGAGCACGGGGTCGGTTTCGTTTTGGAGCAGCAGGTTAGAGCTCATAACCTTGACGCCGTGCTCGGAGATTTCGGGCAGCATAAGATTGCCGAGGGCATGGACGTGACGTCCGCTCATGCCGAACATCTTAGGGATAGAGGGGCCGGTAATATCGGCATCGAGGACGCCGACCTTGTGACCGTGGCGGGAAAGCTCCGTGGCGATGGCGCCGGTGACGAATGACTTGCCGACGCCGCCCTTACCGGAAAGCACGGCGATAACGCGCTTGACCTCGGACAGCGTATTCTCCTCAAATTGCGACGGCGACGTTTGCCCGCCGGCTGCCTGTGCGTGCTCGCAACCCATGTTTGACTCCTTTGTATATGTTGGGGCCGGAGCCCCGCGGTGTGACACGAGCGTCATTGTACCCTCGTTTGCGAGCGGGAGTCATTCATGATGCGTGGCAGGCGATCGGCGGTATTCGAAAGTACGGACCGAGCGTGCGGTCTGCGGCGTCAGACAGCGCAAAAGGTCTGCGAATCTTGTATCACGAACATCTGTGCGCGTCGAGTGCGCTAAACTCATCGTCAGTGTGATTTGAAGTTGTAGGAGGCAAGGAGCTTCCATGTCTGATTCTTCTATCGTTATTCGCGGCGCGCGCGAGCATAACCTGCGCGATATCGATGTTTCCATTCCGCGTGACCAGCTCGTGGTCATAACCGGTCTTTCCGGATCGGGCAAGAGCTCACTGGCGTTCGATACCATCTATGCCGAGGGCCAGCGTCGTTATGTCGAGAGCCTTTCGAGCTATGCGCGCCAGTTTTTGGGCCAGATGGACAAGCCCGATCTGGACTCGATTGACGGCCTGTCGCCGGCCGTGTCGATCGACCAGAAGACGACGTCCAAAAACCCACGCTCGACGGTGGGCACCGTAACCGAGATTTACGACTATCTGCGTCTGCTGTTTGCTCGCGTGGGAACGCCGCACTGTCCTGAGTGCGGTCGTGTCATTGAGCGTCAGACGACCGATCAGGTCGCCGATAAGGTGCTGGCGGCGGGGGAGGGCCGTCGCGCGTTTGTGTTGGCGCCGGTGGTTCGTGGACGCAAGGGCGAATATGCCAAGCTGTTTGAGGACCTGCGTGCGGAGGGCTTTAGCCGTGTGCGCGTCGACGGCGAGGTGCGCTCGCTTGACGACCCTATCGACCTGGACAAGAAGTTCAAACACGACATTGAGGTCGTGGTCGACCGTATCGTGATTCGAGAGAACTCCCTGGGTCGCATTGCCGAGTCCGTTGAGCAGGCGACGGCACTGGCGCACGGTAACGTGAACGTGTACATGCTGCCCGACCGCGACGCTCCCGAGGGAACCGAGGGCGAGCTGCTGGAGTATTCGCTGGCACTGGCGTGCCCGGAACATGGGCATTCCATCGACGACCTGCAGCCGCGCGATTTCTCGTTCAACGCGCCCTATGGTGCATGTCCCGAGTGCGATGGCTTGGGCTTTAAAAAGACGGTCGATGCCGAGGCGCTGATTGAAGACCCCTCAAAGTCGATTGCCGATGGAGTCTTTGGCAGCCTGTTCGGCAATTCCAACTATTATCCGCAGATTTTTGCTGCGGTCTGCAAACACTTTAAGGTGAGTGCCGATACGCCATGGGAGGACCTGCCCCCGCGGGTGCGTCGTGCGTTTTTGGATGGCATGGGCGACACGAAGATTTCGGTCGACTATCAAAAGCTCGATGGGCGTCGCAGCCAGTGGGACACTAAGTTCTCGGGCGTGCGCAACATCCTGTACGAGCGCTACAGCGAGACGACGAACGAGAACACCAGGGCTCGCTTGGAGAAATACATTCGCGAAGAGCCATGCTCGAGCTGTCACGGTGCTCGCCTGCGTCCCGAGATGCTTGCCGTCACCGTGGGCGGCAAGTCCATTTACGATGTCTGCTGCCTGTCGTGTCGCGAGTCGCTCGAGTTTTTTGAGGGCCTGGAGCTTACCGAGCGTCAGCAGTTTATCGGCGGGCGCATCGTCAAGGAAATCCTGGAGCGCCTGCGTTTTCTGGTCGATGTCGGACTCGACTATCTGACGCTTGATCGCGCCTCGGCGACGCTTTCCGGCGGCGAGGCCCAGCGTATTCGCCTGGCAACGCAGATCGGCGCCGGCCTCATGGGCGTTCTGTACATTCTGGACGAGCCGTCGATCGGCCTTCACCAACGCGATAACGAGCGCCTGATCAAGACGCTCGAGCGCTTGCGCGATATCGGTAATACCGTTATCGTCGTCGAGCACGACGAAGATACAATTCGCGCTGCCGACTACGTGATCGATATGGGTCCCGGTGCGGGCGTTAACGGCGGACACGTGGTCGCTGCAGGAACGCCTGCCGATATCATGGCGTGTCCCGATTCCATGACGGGTGCTTATTTGACCGGCAAGCGGATGATCCGCGTGCCCGATGAGCGCCGCAAGCCCGGCCGCGGCTGTCTTAAGATCACGGGCGCCCGCGCTAACAACCTCAAAAACGTTACCGCCAAGATTGAGTTCGGTACGCTCACAGTCGTTACCGGTGTTTCGGGATCGGGCAAGAGCTCCCTGGTCACCGATACGATTGCGCCCGCGCTTACGAATGCCATCCATCGTTCGACGCGTCCCGTGGGGCCGTACAAGAAGATTGAGGGCATCGAGTGCATCGATAAGGTAATCGATATCGACCAGTCACCGATCGGTCGCACGCCGCGCTCGAACCCTGCGACCTATATTGGCCTGTGGGATGATCTGCGTGCGCTATTTGCAAGCACGCCGGAGTCGAAGGCGCGCGGCTACTCGCCGGGACGTTTCTCCTTTAACGTAAGCGGCGGTCGCTGCGAGGCGTGCAAGGGCGATGGACAGATTAAGATCGAGATGCACTTCCTTCCCGATATCTATGTCCCCTGTGAGGTATGTGGCGGCAAGCGTTATAATCGCGAGACGCTCGAGGTTACCTACCGCGGCAAGACAATCTCGGATGTGCTCGACATGAGTGTCACCGAGGCACTGGCTTTCTTTGGGAATATCCCGCAGATTAAGCGCAAACTGCAGACCCTATATGACGTGGGTCTGGGTTATGTGAGCTTGGGCCAGCCCGCTACGACGCTTTCGGGCGGCGAGGCGCAGCGCGTGAAGCTCGCCAAGGAGCTTCATCGTCGTCAGACAGGCAAGACGTTCTACATTTTGGACGAGCCTACAACCGGCCTTCATTTTGAGGACGTTCGCCAGCTGCTCGACGTGTTGCAGCGCCTGGTCGATGCGGGCAACACAGTTCTGGTGATCGAGCACAACCTTGATGTCATCAAGGTTGCCGACCGCCTGATTGATATGGGCCCCGAGGGCGGTAATGGCGGCGGAGCCGTCGTGGTCTCGGGCACGCCGGAGCAAGTCGCGGCATGTTCGCAGAGCTACACGGGCAAGTTCTTGGCGCCGCTGCTCAAGCGTGACCGTGAGCGTCAGGCGCAGCTCGACGCGCAGTAAAGAGACGTTGTAGTACCGACGCGCCACCGATTCCTTCTGATTCGGTGGCGCTTCTGTGTGTCGAGATGGCATATGCGGCGGAATTGGCCCTATACTTAATCCTTGCGTCGCTCTGCGAGGGAAAGGATGTGCCATGGCAAAGGCTGTTAAGACGCCAAAAACCAATGCGATGCGCGAGCTGGAAAGCGCCGGCATCTCCTATGTTCTCCATACGTACGAAGACGATGGCGATGAATCGTCAGGTCTGGGCGTCGCGATTTCCGAGCAGCTTGGCGAGGAGCCCGGTCAGGGATTTAAGACCCTGGTCTGCACGACGCCGTCCAACGACCATGTCGTGTGCTGCATTCCCGTTGCCGACGAGCTCGACCTCAAGGCCGCCGCGCGCGCCGCAGGCGAAAAGTCGCTGACCATGATGCATGTCAAAGATCTGCTTGCCGCGACGGGATATGTCCGCGGCGGTTGCAGCCCGGTCGGTATGAAAAAACGCTTCCGGACGCTGATCGATGAGACATGCGTCCTTTGGGATACCATTTTTATCTCGGGTGGCAAGCGCGGCTATCAGCTTGAGCTTGCTCCCGATGACTTAGTTGCATTTTGCGGGGCGACGGTTGCCCCGATCACGAGAGAGGACTGAGCGATGCCGCAGGAAGAATCAAAGCGCGGAGCTCACTTTGCAAAAGGGTCGGCTCCTCAGGCGCCCGCGCCCGAGGCCGCTTCGTTCGATAACGAGATTCGAAACGCCTGGTCCGCTGCCGCTGACCCGGGCGAGACGGCCGTGTACTTGCGTGCCGCCGGTGCCGGCACGGCGCTTCCCCGTACGGCTCTTTCTTCGGCTCGTCCCGATGAGACGGCTGTCTTTTTGGCCGCCGCTCAATCGAGCGCCAGCGTGACGCCGGTCGCCTCCGAGCCTCCTTGTGTGCCGCGTCCCGATGAGACGGCGGTGTTTTTGATGGCAGCCCAGGGAAAGAGCGCGCCGCAGAGCGCTCCTGTCGCTCGTTCCGCCAAGCCCGCGGCTCATGATGATGACGGGCCGCTTCTTTCGGATGACGAATGGTCGCCGCTTGGTTCGACCGATCCCGTCGAGGGCGTGGCCATCGACGGTGATGACGACTGGGACCCTCTGTCGTTTTCTGCCCGAACCGTCGCCGCCAAAGAAGTTGACACGGTGTTTGGCGACCATGCCATATTCGATGATGATGCCGTATCCGGTAACAACATGCCGAACAGCGATGACGCCGCACCTGCTGATGACGCCGTTTTGGTTGACGATCCCTTTGCGATGACCGGCTCCTTTGCCGTCGTGGACGATTTGCTGCCACAAGATGAGGTTCATGAGGACTCTCAGGACGACGTAGACGATATGGGTTCTTCGGACTACTCCACGGTTGGTCGTTCTGCTGGCCTCATGACCGTGCTGACCATCGTGTCGCGCGTCACCGGGTTTATCCGCACGTGGGCCATGGCGGCCGCCATCGGCATGTCGCTGCTCTCGTCCTCCTATCAGGTTGCCAACAACCTGCCCAACATGCTCTACGAGCTCGTGATGGGCGGCATGCTCGTTACGGCGTTTTTGCCGGTTTATATGGGCGTGAGGCGCGAGCAGGGCCGCGAGGCATCGAACGAGTATGTCGGCAACCTGCTTGGTATTCTGCTTCTGGTGCTGGGCGGCATCTCGCTGCTGGGCACCGTGTTTGCTCCCGGCTTTATTTGGACGCAGTCGTTCCTTTCGGGTAATGGCGACAGCATGGATACCGCTGCGTTCATGTTCCGCTTCTTTGCTATCCAAATTCTGTTTTATGGCTTGGGCTCGGTGTTCTCGGGTGTTCTCAACGCACACCGCGACTACTTCTGGTCGACGTTTGCCCCGGTTCTCAACAATGTCATCGTCATCGCCAGCTTTATGGGCTTTGCTCCCGTGTCTGCACAATTTGGCGAGCGGGTCGGCATTATCTTGATCGCAGCCGGTACGACCCTCGGCGTCTTTGTCCAGATGGCCTGCCAGATTCCCGCGCTCGGCAAGCATGGCGTGCATCCTCATATCCATATCGACTTTAAGGACCCCGCGCTGCGACAGACGATTGCGCTTGGTATCCCGACGCTGCTCGCCACGGTGTGCATGTTTGTCTCGACCTCCATTACCAATGCCGCCGCGCTTGTGGTGCAGCCCGAGACCGGCCCTTCCGTCATCGCATATGCGCGCCTGTGGTACACGCTGCCCTATGCGCTGATCGCCGCCTCGCTTTCGACGGCACTCTATACCGAACTCTCTCACGATGCGCAGGAGAAGGATTACGACAGCGTCCGCACGGGCATTTCGCGCGGTGTCGCCCAGATGCTCTTCTTCCTGATTCCGTTTGCGATGTACCTGATCGTCTTCGCCCGTCCGCTCAACATGATCTACTGCGCCGGCAAGTTCGATGAATCCGGTGTGGCGCTGGTGTCGGAGTTCCTTATCTATCTGGCACTTTCCCTGCCGCTCTACGGCGTGGTCGTGCTGATGCAGAAGAGCTTCTCGGCCCTGCTCGATATGAAACCTTATAGCCGCTATTGCCTGTACTCCGCTATCGGTCAGGCCGGTTCGGTGCTGCTGTTTGGCGTGGTGCTGGGCTACGGTATGCCGGCAATTGCGCTTTCGTACGTCGTTGACTACGTGGTCTTGGTCGGATGCTCACTGTGGTGGCTGCGCCGTCGTCTGCATGGTCTTCAGGTCAAGTCTATCCTGCATGGCGGTTTCTTCGGCCTATTGTTCGGTGGCTTGGGCGCTGCCGCGGGCGCCGGCGTCATGTGGGCACTTGAGCACTTTGTCGGACTGCTTGGCAGCTCGATCCTCATTACCCTGGGCTACGTTTGTGTTGCAGGCGTCGTCTCGCTCGCCGTGACTTTTGGCCTTGCCTTCGTCTTTAAGATGCCCGAGGTCTCGGCGCTGCTTCGTCGCAAGTAGGTGCGTGTGGCAGGTCACGACAACATTCCAACACTTGCCGAGCAGGTTTCGCGCGTTCCCACGCAACCCGGCTGCTACCTTTGGAAAGATGCCAAGGGCGATGTCATCTATGTGGGCAAGGCAAAAAACTTGCGTGCCCGTATGCGTCAATACGTGACGCTGCAGGACGAGCGTCAAAAGATCCCGCTCATGATGCAGCTGGTGGCGAGCTTCGACTATATCGTGGTGGAGACCGAGCACGAGGCATTGGTGCTCGAGCGCAATCTGATCGGCCAGTACCATCCGTACTTCAACGTCGACCTTAAGGACGATAAGAGCTATCCCTTTATCGCCATTACTAAGAGCGACTTGTTTCCGGCTATTAAATACACGCGAGAGCGTCATAAACCGGGAACGCGCTATTTTGGCCCCTATACCGATAGCCGCGCGGCGCGTGAGACCATCGATACGCTACGCAAGGTTATTCCTATTTGCTCGGCATCCTGTGCGGAATGGCGCCGCTGCCGCCGCATCGTCGAATCTCATAAGGGCGAAGAAGACATCGTCAATATGATTTGCGCGCAAAACGGGCGCCCCTGCTTTGACTACCATGTCGGGCGCGGGCCGGGCGCATGCGTCGGCGCGATTTCGCCTGCCGACTATGCCAAGAACGTCAAGCGTGTCGAACGTTTCTTGTCGGGCCATCGCAAGGATGTCGTCGACGAGCTCACGTCCGAGATGACGGAGGCAGCCGAGGCGCTCGATTTTGAGCGTGCGGCGCGCGTCAAGCGTCGCCTGGAAGTCATTAGGGGCCTGGACGATCGCCAACAGGTCGTTTTTCCATCAAGCGTCGATATCGACGTCATCGGCTTCTATCGCGAAGAGACTATCTCTGCCGCCTGTGTCTTTGTCGTTCGCGAGGGCCGAACGGTTCGAACTTGTGAGTTCATCCTCGATAAAGGCCTGGATGTCGACGAGGAAGAGCTTCAATCGGGCTTTCTTAAGCGCTATTACGACGAGACGGCCGATATTCCAGCCGAGATCAATCTCTCTGTCGAGCTTGAGGATGCCGAAGCGTTGGGGGAGTGGCTTGCGGCCAAGCGCGAACGCTCTTGCCATCTCCATAGGCCGCAGCGCGGCGAAAAGCACCGCCTGCTCGATATGGCTTCCAAAAATGCGCGCCATGCCCTCATGCGCTACATGATGCGCACGGGGTATGCTGACGATCGCACCAATCAGGCGCTCCTAGAGCTCGAAAGTGCGCTGGCGCTGCCTGCGCCGCCGTTGCGCATCGAGTGTTTCGATATCTCGACGTTGCACGGCACCTTTACCGTCGCTTCGATGGTGGTATTTACCAACGGCCGTGCCGACAAGGGCCAGTATCGTCGCTTTAAAATTCAGGCCGAATTGGACGAGGCGAACGACTTCGTATCGATGTCCGAGGTTCTGGGGCGTCGCTATGCTCCCGAGCGCATGGCGGACGAGCGCTTTGGCTCGCGCCCCGATTTGCTCGTTGTCGATGGCGGCAAGCCGCAATTGACCGCTGCAATTAAGCAACTTGAGGCGCTTGGCCTCGATATACCAGTTTGTGGCTTGGCAAAGGCCGATGAGGAAGTTTTCGTGCCGTGGGACGAGACTCCCGTCGTGCTGCCGACCGGCTCCGCTTCGCTTTACCTGATCAAGCAGGTTCGCGATGAATCCCACCGATTTGCGATTACGTTCCACCGCGAGTTGCGCGATAAGGCTATGACGGTTTCGGTGCTTGACGACGTTCCGGGCGTGGGACCCACTAGAAAACGTGCCATCATGCGCCATTTTGGCTCGATGAAGCGCTTGCGCGCGGCAAGCGAGCAGGAGATTGCGGAAGTTCGAGGCGTTCCGGCCGATGTCGCCAAAGCGGTCCACGAGGCACTTGTCGCATGGAATGCCGAGCGCGCCCAGGCATCGGCCAGCCGTTCCGAAAACTAAACGCGCTTCTAAACAACTGGTATACATGATTTGCCGATTTTCAATCATTTATTTCGCGGCGATTACCTACTGATTTCGGGTTTTATTAACGCTAAAACGTTTGACTAGCCATGGTGAATAACCCTGCTATCCTGCGGGTTGACGAAGACTGATATCTCACCTCGTCGATACATACTGTCTGGCGAATCGTTTGTCAATGAATTCGGTGAACGGTAGTAAATACCGTTCAAGCGTATGTATGTATCGGTCGCCGAGCGCGGCACCTCAGTTGGGTCCGTCGGTAGGTAAGGTATATATCGTCCGCAAGTTGCGCGGGGGCAAGTCTAGGTGCCCCCGGTAAGATTCTCTATTGATAGGAGAAGACATGGCCATCATCAACAAGGGTATGTCCAGGCGTTCGTTCCTCGGCCTCACCGGCAGCGTCGCTGCTGTCGCAGGGCTTGGTCTCACCGGCTGCGGTGGCAGCTCTAGCGACGAGGGTTCCGCTTCCGGTTCCACCGATTCCGCCAACCGTGGCGGCGGCGTGATCACCGCTGGTTCCGCTTACGCTCCGTCCAGCTTCGACCCCGCCAGCACCGGCTCCGCTGTGGGCCTGGGTGCTAACTGGCACGTCATCGAGGGCCTCTACGGCATCGATTACCACGACTACAGCACCTTCAACGAGCTCGCTACCGACGATCCCAAGTCCGTGGACGACACTACCTTCGAGGTCACCATCCGCAAGGGCGCCAAGTTCTCCGATGGCACCGAGGTCACTGCTGACGACGTCGTTGCCTCCTACACCGCTTGCGCTGCTTCCGCTACCTATGCTCCGTTCTTCCAGCCCTTCGAGTCCATCGAGGCCAAGGACGCCAGCACTGTAACGGTCAAGACCAAGGTCCCCAACTTCTCCCTGCTCAAGGATCGTCTGGCCATCATCCGCGTTACCCCGGCTACCCAGGCCGAGGAGGAGCGCGCCAAGCAGCCGATCGGCTCCGGCCCCTGGATGTACGACTCTATCTCCGATACCGAGATTACCCTGGTTCCCAACCCCGAGTACAACGGTGAGTATGCTGCTGAGGATAAGAAGATCCAGTACAGCATCCTGACCGACCCCACCGCTCGCGTTACCGCTCAGCAGGAGGGCTCCACGCTCGTTATGGAGCTCGTCACCGCTGACGCCGTCGACCAGCTCGAGAGCGCCGGCTGCAAGGTCGATAACGTCCAGGGTTTCGGCACCCGCTTCATCATGTTCAACGTCGCCAAGGAGCCTTGGAACAACGTCAAGGTCCGTCAGGCCGTCATGTATGCGCTCGACACCGAGAAGATGATCACCAACACCTTCGCCGGCCTTGCCACCGCTGCCAGCTGCTACCTGCCCAAGAGCTTCACCAACTATCATGAGGCTTCCACGGTGTACAAGACTGACGCCAAGAAGGCCAAGAAGCTCATCGAAGAGTCTGGCATCACCCCGGGCGCCATCACCCTGCGCACCACCGACAACGAGCAGATCAAGGGCATGGCCGCCCAGGTCAAGAACGACCTCGACGCTCTCGGCTTCGATGTGACCATCCAGACCGATACCTCGCCGGCCACCTACGCTGCCATCGACGGCGGCGAGGCCTACGATATCCTTCTCGCTCCTGGCGATCCGTCCTGCTTCGGCGCCGATCCCGACCTGCTGCTCAACTGGTGGTATGGCGACAACGTCTGGATGCAGACCCGTTGCCCGTGGAAGGATTCCGCTGAGTGGGCGAAGCTCCACGGTCTCATGGACGAGGCTCTTGCCGCCGAGGGCGACGAGCAGCAGAAGAAGTGGAACGAGTGCTTCGACATCATCGCCGACAACGCCGTTCTGTACCCCGTTGTCCACGTCAAGACCGTCTCCGCTTCCTGGGACGATCCGTCCACCGCGCCCAACGGCGAGGCCCTCGATGGCTTCAAGGGCATCGGCACGACGAGCATGTCCTTCAGGGGTGTCGCGACCGTCAAGGCCTAAGACTCGCTTGAGTCATATGTGGGGCGTCGGTCGTAAGACAACGTCCTCATAGTTGAAACAAAGACCCGGGCGGCCTCGATGTCGCTCGGGTCTTGTAATGAGTATCCATACTCATATACCAGTTGGTCCTACCGACAAAAGAAAGGGGAGAGAACGTGAACAACTTTCTACGTTTGATTGGAAGGCGTCTCGTGGCGCTGCCGATCATGGCATTGGGCGTCACCGTCCTGGTGTTCTTCCTTATGTCGTTCTCCAAGACCGACCCCGCCTATACGGCGTTGGGTGACGGTGCCTCGCCCGAGGCGGTTGCCGAGTACCATGAGAAGTATGGTCTGGACGACCCCTGGCCCGTGCGCTACGTGCGCTATATGGGCGATTTGATCCATGGTGACATGGGCACCTATGGTGCTGCTCGCAACTCCGTTGCCAAGCGCATCTCCACGGCCCTGCCCGTCACGATGCAGCTGACCTTCATCGGTCTTGCCATCGGCGCGGTCGTCTCGTTTTTGCTCGGCGTCATCGCGGCACTGTATCGCGATAAATGGCCGGACCAAGTGATCCGCGTCTTCTCCATCGCCGGCTTGGCAACCCCGTCGTTCTGGCTTGCCGTCCTGTTGATCCTGCTGTTCTCTTCCTACCTTAAGGTGCTCCCGGCGTCCGGTGCTCTGCCTCACTTCACCACCAACCCGGCTGGCTATCTGGGACGTATGATCATGCCCGCTATCGCCCTGGCATTCCCGCTGACGGGCCAGATGACTCGTATCGTGCGTACGGCCATGGTTGAGGAGCTCGATAAGGACTACGTCCGCATGGCCCGTGGCGCCGGCGTTCCCGAGAAGGTCGTCGTCGGCATCAACGTTTTGCGCAACGCGCTGATCACCCCGGTCACCACCCTCGGTCTTAAGATCGGTTACCTTATGGGCGGCGCCGTCGTCATCGAGGTCATCTTCAACCTCCCCGGCATGGGTACTGCGATTCTGCAGGGCGTTCAGGGCAACGAGGCGAACCTGGTTCAGGGCGTCGTCATCGTCGTTGCTCTTGCCTTCATCATCATCAACATCGTGGTTGACATGCTCTACCTGCTCATCAACCCGCGCATCAGGACGGTGTAGATTATGGTAAAGATTCGAGAGAAGCAAACCGAGCAGCTCGAGAAAGCTGCCTCCAAGGGGCTCAAGCTCGGTGGCTGGAAGAAGATGACGCTGTCTTCTAAGATTGCCGCCGTCGTGCTGGCACTGGTCGCCCTGACCGCGATTCTGGCGCCCCTTCTTGCCCCCTATAGCCCGGTCGAGATTTTCACTGCTCGCCAGGCTCCCGGCAATGGATTTATCTTCGGTACCGACGATAAGGGCCGCGACATCCTGTCGCGTATGCTTTACGGTGGCCGTTACTCGCTGATTATCGGCTTCGGTGCTACTGCCATGGCTCTGGTCTGCGGTTCGGTCGTGGGTGCCCTCGCGGCGGTTTCGCGCAAGTCCGTTTCCGAGGCGATCATGCGCATCCTGGATATCATCATGTCCATCCCGGGCATCGCCCTCGCTGCCGTCTTCGTCTCCATCCTGGGCAATTCCGTGCCGTCGATCATCTTCG
The DNA here is from genome assembly GCA_036304385.1 of Collinsella sp. Classification (GTDB taxonomy): domain Bacteria; phylum Actinomycetota; class Coriobacteriia; order Coriobacteriales; family Coriobacteriaceae; genus Collinsella. Next base: position 19,326 of record JAXIYS010000058.1, read on the forward strand.
CCATCGGCTTTATGTATACTCCGCAGATTGCCCGTATCGTGCGCGCCAACATCGTGTCCGAGTACGGCGAGGACTATGTCCGCGCGGTCATCGTTTCCGGCGCTAAGGCTCCGTGGATTTTGATCAAGCATGTTCTGCGTAACTGCATCGCCCCGATCATGGTCTTCACCGTTACCCTGGTCGCCGACGCCATCATCTTCGAGGCCTCGCTGACCTTCATCGGCGCTGGTATTCAGGAGCCCACCGCTACCTGGGGCAACATCCTCGCTGACGCTCGCGGTGGCGTGCTCGCCGGCCGTTGGTGGCAGGCACTGTTCCCGGGCTTGGCCATCATGATCACCTGCCTGGCGCTCAACATCCTCTCCGAGGGCATTACCGACGCCATGGCCGCTGCTCCCTCCGCCGCCCTGGATCCGACTGACTCCTCCAAGCGCCGCGAGGCCGACCTGCTGGTCTCCGACCCCGTTCGCGCCTACAAGGAGCAGGCTCAGTCCCTGTCCGCCCGTCTTGGCGCCCTGCGTGATGTCGAACTCAAGCGTAACGACCGCCATGTGCCCGATGAGTCCGTTGAGCCGATCCTTTCGGTCCGCGATTTCTGCATCCAGTTTGAGCACCACGGTGACATCAACGTCGTCGATCATGTCAACTTTGATGTCCGTCCCGGCCAGACCATGGGCCTGGTCGGTGAGTCCGGCTGCGGTAAGTCCATCACCACGCTGGCCATCATGGGTCTGACCGATGATGACGAGCATCTTTCTGGCGAGGTTCTCTGGGAGGGTCGCGACCTGCTCAAGATGAGCAAAAAAGAGTGGTTCGGCCTTCGCGGTACCGATATCGCCATGGTCTATCAGGACGCCCTATCCTCGCTCAACCCCTCCATGCTCATTTCCGCCCAGATGAAGCAGCTCACCAAGCGCGGCGGCACCCGTAGCGCCGAGGAGCTCCTGGAGCTCGTGGGCCTCGACCCCAAGCGTACGCTCGAGAGCTATCCGCATGAGCTTTCCGGTGGTCAGCGTCAGCGCGTTCTGATCGCTATGGCCCTTACCCGCGACCCCAAGCTGGTCATCTGCGACGAGCCCACGACCGCTCTGGACGTTACCGTCCAGAAGCAGGTCATCAAGCTGCTTAACGACCTTCAGGCCAAGCTCGGCTTTGCCATGATCTTCGTTTCGCATGACCTGGCACTGGTCGCCGAGGTCGCTCATAACATCACGGTTATGTACGCCGGCCAGGTTATCGAGCAGGCGCCCACTAAGGAGCTGCTCACCAACCCGATTCACGAGTACACCCGCGGCCTTCTGGGTTCCGTCCTTTCCATCGAGAGCGGTTCGGGCCGCCTGCACCAGGTGCCCGGTGCCGTTCCGAGCCCGCGCGATTTCCCCAAGGGCGATCGCTTCGCGCCCCGTTCGAGCCATCCGCGCATTGGCCTGGACACCCGTCCGGTCTTCAAGCGCGTGCCCGGCACCGAGCACTTCTATTCCGAGCTCCCCGACGAGGTGCTCAAGGCAAATGGTTTGACCCCTCACGCGGAGGTGATGTAGATGAGCGAGACCGCAGTCAACGGCGTCGAGCCGATCATCTTCCTTGATGACGTCCACGTCACCTTTAGGACCCGTACCGGCTCGATTCTGCACCCCAACCTGGTTCACGCCGTCCAGGGTGTAACGATTAAGCTCATGCCCGGACAGACCATCGGCATCGTCGGCGAGTCCGGTTGCGGAAAGTCCACCACCGCCAACGTCATGTGCGGTCTGCAGGCCCCCACGAGTGGCAAGGTCTACTTTAAGGGCAAGGACGTTACTAAACGTACCGCCGAGGACCGTCGCCACATGGGTCGCGTCATCTCGGTCGTGTTCCAGAACCCGGCCACGGCGCTCAACCCCCGCATGGTCGTTCGCGAGCAACTGCTCGACCCCATGCGCGTCCACAACCTGGGTACCGAGGCCGAGCAGGAGAAGCGCGTCAAGGAGCTCTTGGAGCTCACCGGTCTGCCCAGCTCCGCCGCCGAGGTTCTTCCCGGCCAGCTTTCGGGCGGCCAGCGCCAGCGCGTCGCAATTGCCCGTGCCCTGTCGCTGAACCCCGATGCCATCATCGCCGACGAGCCCACCTCGGCTCTGGACGTTTCGGTCCGCGCGCAGATTCTGAACCTGCTGACCGACCTTAAGAAGGAGCTCGGCCTGGCCATGGTGTTCATCAGCCATGACATCCAGACGGTCCGCTATATCTCTGACGACATCATCGTTATGAATGGCGGCAAGATCGTCGAGCAGGGCGAGGCCAAGCAGGTCTTCCAGCACCCTCAGGACCCCTACACCAAGATGCTGCTCGGCGCTGCGCCGTCGCTGCTGCATCCCAAGCTCGGCGAGTAGTCTCGCTTTCCCTCCCGTGCGCCCGGTTCCCTTGCCGGGCGCACCTCCGTTGCGATTTCGAAAGGTTGGGTTCACGAGCCATGCCAAGTGCTCAAGAGCTACAACAGCAATTTGGTGAATATCGAGGCGCTATGCCCCGTCCATCGGATTTCGATCTCTTTTGGAAGGACCGCATGGCCGAGGCGGACGCCGTCGAGCTCGACTACGCGATCGAGGCGGCTTCGGTTGCGGATTCCGCGACCTGTCGGTTTTTCGACCTCTGGTATACCGGCATGTGTGGTGCACGCCTGCATGCCAAGTACCTCAAGCCGGTCTCGGAGGAGCCCATGCCGCTGGTGCTTCAGTTCCATGGATATCCGGGTGCGAGCCGCAGCTGGTTTGAGCAGGCGTCGTTTGCGGGCATGGGCATGGCGCTCATCGCCCTCGACTGCCCCGGCCAGGGTGGCCCCTCCGAGGATATTGGTGGATTTGAGGGCACGACGGTCGCGGGCCATATCGTCGCCGGTATCGACGGCGACCCGGCCAACCTCTACTATATCCGCTTGCACCAGGATATCCGCATTCTGTGCCGTATCGTTCGCGAGCTCGAGGGCATCGATCTTACCCGCGTGTATGTGAACGGCGCATCGCAGGGTGGCGGTTTGGGTATTGCGACCTGCGCGCTTAACAGCGAGCTTATCAATCGCGCGGCCATCCTCTATCCCTTCTTATCGGACTTCCGCCTGGTTTGGGATTTGGACGCCGACGATATTGCCTACGAGGGTCTGCGCTATTGGTCGCGTTGGTTTGACGAGGACTCGACTCGTATCGAGGAAGCCTATGCCAAACTGGCGTACTTCGATTCCAAGAACTTTGCCCCCATGGTCAAATGCCCCGTTCTGTTTGGCACGGGCACAGCCGATATCGTCTGTCCGCCGGCGACGCAGTTTGCGGTCTACAACAACCTGACCTGTGAAAAGCGTCATGAGTTCTTTGAAGGTTTTGGCCACGAGGAGATTCAGGACTTTGATGATCTGATCATTTCGTTTTTCTGCGAGGGAGGGGAGGCTCATGTCTAAGTGCGAGAGCAATGTTGACGAGCTGATAGTCCCCGGGCTCGTGGGAATTCCTGGAACGGTTTCGTCAAGGCTCGCAGAATATCGGGACTGGCACGGTGATGTCCAAGCAGATATTTCTGATTTAGAGACATGCGCTTCGAATCTTGAGATTCAAGGCCTGGCCATTACGGCGATTGACTTTGTTAACCCCTGCGCCCGTTACTCGGAGGTTTCCTTTGAGCTCGGTGACCATGCGGTCCACGCTCGTTTGATTGAGCCTGTTGGTCGTGCCCGAGTATCTGAGCGCGTGCCGCTGTGCCTGATGTTCCACGACATCGATCGGCCTGTGCGCGGCTGGCATCACATGACGAGATTTGCCGCCATGGGATATGCCGTGCTTGCACTGGACGACGGTGTTGCTGGTACGGACGACCTGCAGCGGGGGATTGCTTCGCCCGCTTTTGTCGAGCGCGTCCGTTGGGGCTGCGCGTTGGCGAAGGTCGCGCGCAATCTTGACGGCGTGGACTCCGATCGCATTTTTGCGTGGGGCGAGGGCCTTGGCGGCGGCGTCGCGCTGGCGGTTTCCGCTCTGGACGAGCGGGGCCTTGCCTGCACGGCGGTTGCCAATCCAATCCCCGGTGGCCTCGAGGCTTTGTCGTCTCGGGTGCGCGGATCGGTGCTCATGGGCACATCGCTCATGGATGCCGTGAGCGATCCCAAGGGACAGTTTGCCGTATTCAACGGTCTTGAGTGTGACCGGAGGCATATCATCTATGCCAAATACGCTCACGAGCGCATCAATGCGTTCGAAAACGAAGTCGTCGACTTCTTGAACCAAACGTTCTACCCGTGTTCTTTGGCCTAGACGGCCTGGACACTGCCAACAAGAGTGGGTGGCATAGGGCCGCCCGCCAGACAACTAAGGAGATTCTTGTGGCAACTCAGAAATTCACCGGCGTTATCCCTCCCGTCGTTGTTCCCGATACCGAAGACCACCAGCTTGATGTTGCCTCCTTTGAGCGCAGCATCAACCGCATGATCGATGCCGGCGTCGATGGCCTGTTCTTCCTGGGCTCCTCGGGCGAGGTCGTCTTCTCCACCGACGAGCGCCGCCGCCAGATTGTCGCCGAGGCCGTGCGCATCGTCGACCACCGCGTTCCCGTTCTGGTCGGCATCATCGATACCGAGACCGAGCGCATGATCGAGCATGGTAAGGTCGCTCAGGAGCTGGGCGCCGATGCGCTTGTCGCCACCTGCCCGTTCTATGCCCTGCAGGGCATGACCGAGGTCGAGGAGCACTTCCGCATCCTGCACGAGGAACTCGACCTGCCCATCTTCGCCTACGACATCCCCGTGTGCGTCCACACCAAGCTCCCCTGGAAGCTCCTTGCTAAGCTCGGCGCCGAGGGCGTCCTGGCCGGCGTCAAGGATTCCTCGGGCGATGACATCTCGTTCCGCTACCTCGTTCAGGAGAACGAGAAGAACGGCCATCCGATGAGCATCCTCACCGGTCACGAGGTCGTTGTCGACGGCGCTTACCTCGGTGGCGCCGACGGTTCTGTCCCGGGTCTCGCTAACGTTGAGCCCGAGGGCTACGTGCGCCAGTGGAAGGCCGCTCAGGCCGGCGACTGGGCTACCGTCAAGGCCGAGCAGGATCGCCTCAACGAGATCTCCCACATTTGGGATGTCACCTCGGGCGTCCAGGGCTATGCCGGTGGTGTCGGCGCCTTCAAGACCGCTATGAACCTCATGGGCATCTTCGACAGCCCGACCATGCCGCGCCCGGTGAAGGCCATGACCGGCGAGAACGTCGAGGCGATTCGCAAGGTCCTCCAGGACAACGGTCTCCTTTAAAGCTTTCCCAGGCACCCGACCTCGCCGTTCAACCGTGTGGCCATGACCCATTAGGTCAATGGCCACACGGTTTCTCGGCGATCTCGGGCACCTGGAAAACCTTTACCGCGCTGTGACGGCTAGCCTGACGGCGCATTTCCTGTAGTTGTTTTTATCTCCTAAGGAGAACGACATGGAGAACAAGTACGTCTGCTCTGTCGACATCGGCGGAACTAAGATCGCGACCGCCATTATGGAGTACCCGGCTGACGGCAGCGTGCCTCATCCCGTATTTGAGGCCGAGGTTCCTACTGAGGCTCAGGAGGGCGGCGAGGCCGTCTTCCAGCGTATCGAGGCGTCCATCAAGGCCGCTCTTGAGGCGAATCCCGATGTCGAGGTCCTCGGTGTCGGTATCGGTGCCGCAGGCGTCGTCGATCCCAAGACGGGCGCCATCGCGTATGCCAACGAGATCATGCCCGGCTGGTCCGGCGTTCAGTTGGGGCCGCGCCTGCGCGAGGACCTTGGTCTCCCCGTTGCCGTGGTGGGCGACGTGCAGGCTCATGCTCTGGGCGAGGCCCACTGGGGCGTCGGCAAGGGCAAGTTCTCCGTCTTGTGTCTGGGCATCGGTACGGGCATCGGCGGCGCATATGTCGAGAACGGCCGCGTGATGCAGGGCTTCCATGGTGCTGCCGGCCATATGGGCCACATCGAGTGTTCGGCTGCCGCCGGCATTCCCTGCGCCTGCGGGCGTTCTGGCCATCTTGAGTCGGTAGCCTCGGGCACCTCGATTGGCCGTATGTACGACGAGCGCTTCGGTCGCGTCGACCCCAGCCGTCCTTCGGTCGGTCGCGACGTGAACGACCTGTGCCGTGCTGGCGACGCAAAGGCGACCGAGGTCATCCATGACGCCGGCTTTGCGCTGGGTGCCAGCTTGGGCTCGCTCGCTAACATCCTGGACCCTGAGGTCATCGTGCTTTCGGGTGGCGTGATTCACCAAGGTCCCGATTGGCGTTCACAGACGTGGAAGGATTCGGTGCACGAGGGCTATGCCAGCCAGGCGCTCGATCCGCTTCAGGACACGCCGATCCTCATCGGTTCTCTGGAGGGCGATGCTCCGCTCATCGGTGCCGCCGAACACCTTCTTGCATCGTTGAAGTAAACATAACTACCAAGTGCGCCTTCTGAGGTGCCGCAGATTGACGTGAAAGAGGAGCGAAGCGTACTTCGGTACGCGAGCGACGGTTTGAACGTCAAGGTGCGGTGTCTCAGAAGGCTGTTTTGAGAAAGGTTGAGTCGAACATGACCGTTGATCCTTTGATCCAGTCCCTGAAGGGCAAGCTCGTCGTGAGTGTTCAGGCGTATATGGGCGAGCCGCTTCGTACGCCCGAGACCATGGCTCAAATGTCTCGCGCCTGCGAGCTTGGCGGCGCCGCCGCTATTCGCTGCCAGGGTCTTGCCGACATCGCCGCCATTAAGGGCCGCTGTGAGGTCCCCGTCATCGGCTTGTGGAAGGATGGACACGAGGGCGTCTACATCACGCCGACGCTGCGTCATGCTCGCGCCTGCGTTGCTGCGGGTGCCGACATCGTGGCAATTGATGCCACTGATCGCCCGCGTCCTGATGGCAAGACCGTCGAGGACACCTTCCGTCCGCTGCACGAGGAGGGTGTGCTCCTGATGGCCGACTGCGCCACCATCGAGGACATTCGCCGTGCGGTTGATATGGGCTTTGACCTGGTATCCACTACGCTTTCTCATGGTGTCGCCGCCATCGACTGCACCATGGCCGATGGCCCCGATCTGCCGCTCCTGCGTCAGGCGACCGAGGAATTCCCCGGTCTTCCCATCATCTGCGAGGGCCGCGTGCACACGCCCGAGGAAGCCCGCGCCGCGATTGATGCGGGCGCCTGGGCCGTTGTCGTCGGCACCGCCATCACGCACCCCACGAGTATTACAAGTTGGTTCAAGGCTGCGCTTGAGGCGTAAGACAGGCCTCGTATCCGCTTGGGGCGGTATACTCAATAAAGGCAATTGATCGCGCGGGATCCGCTGGCCGGGTCCCGCGCTTGTTTTAGGAGGCACATGTGCAAAAGGGAGATGCCATGGATGCGGCGGAGCGCTCGGAGCGCATCCCCGATATCGTCATCATCACCGGAATGTCCGGATCGGGCCGAACGCAGGCCATGCATGTGTTCGAGGACATGGGCTATTTTTGCATCGACAACTTGCCTCCGCGTCTGATCGCCCAGCTTGCCGAACTCGTCGGCATCAATACGGGCGTGGGCAGGCATCTTGCCGTCACCTGTGACCTGCGCAGCCAGGGCTTGTTCGATGAGCTGCTCGATGCCGTTGCCGCACTCGAGGAGCGGGAGATGAGCTGTGACATCGTGTTTCTCGAGGCCTCTGACGAGGTGCTGATCCGTCGTTATAGTGAAAACCGCCGCCGCCATCCCATTGCCAAGCCGGGGGAGACTACGGCCGATGCGATTCAGCGCGAGCGCCTGCAGCTGCAGGGCGTTCGCGACCGAGCCGATATGATTATCGATACGAGCCGCTTGCGCACTTCTGCTCTGCGCAATAAATTGCGCATGGCGTTCTCCGAGCTGTCCGACCAGCAGCTCATGGACGTTCACGTGTTTTCGTTTGGCTTTAAGCACGGCATGCCCGTCGAGGCGGACATTATGATCGACGTTCGCTTCCTGCCCAATCCGTTCTACGATCCCGAGATGCGCACCATGACCGGTCTCGATAAGAAAGTCTCTGACTTTGTTTTGGACCATCCCAAGACCCAGGAGTTCTGGAAGGCTTGGACGCAGCTGCTCGATACGGTCATGCCCGGCTATATCGCGGAGGGCAAGCCACAGCTTTCTATTGCCATCGGCTGCACGGGCGGTCAACACCGCAGCGTTGCCATCGCCGAGGCCACGGCACGTTATTTGGAAGGCGCCCAATATCACGTGAGCATTTCCCATCGCGACCTGTCGCGCGCCAACACGAAAGCATAGGTCTGCATGTCGTTTACCGCCGAGGTGCGTGACGAGCTCGCGCGCTGCGAACCCGAATGTGAATACTGCGATTTGTCGACGCTTGCCGCCCTGACGCGTGTGAGCGGTACACTTTCGCTGGCCGGCTCCGGGCGGTATCGTTTGACGGTCGCGACCGAGACGGGTGCCGTCGCGCGCACGATGATCACGCTGACGCATCGCATCCTTAAGCTCAAAACGGAATTCACCGTTCGTAAATCGGTCTTGCATAAGGTCCGTAACTATCTCATTACCCTGCCCGATCAGCCCGACCTGGACAAGGCTCTGGTGCTGCTGGGCATTCTCGACCGCAGGGGAGGGCTCGTCGCTGGTGTTCCCCGGCACATCGTTGCCCGTCCCTGCTGCAGGCTTGCCTACATCCGCGGCGCGCTCATCGCCGGCGGTTTCGTGGCCGATCCACGCGGCGATTTTCATTTGGAGATTGCGGTGCAGGGCGAGCAGTATGCCCGGGGGCTTTGCGATCTATTGGAGCAGATTGGGGTCCATGCGCGCGTTAACGCGCGGCGCGGATCCTTTGCCGTCTACATTAAGAGCGCCGAGGAGATCGAGCAGCTTCTAAAGCTGGTCGGCGCCAAGCGCAGCGTTGCCGAGATCGAGGAAGCGCGCGCGGTCAAATTGGTTAAGAACGACGTAAACCGTCGCGTGAATGCCGAGCTGGCCAATCAGACCAGAAGTGCGGGTGCCGCCCAGCATCAGCTTGCGTTGATCGATGAGCTCGAACAGCGGGGTTTGCGCGACACGCTTCCGGACGCCTTGGCGGTCTTTTGCGACCTGCGCGAGCGCTATCCTGATCTGTCACTGCGCGATCTGGGGGAGATGGCTGACCCTCCCTTGTCGAAGTCGGCCCTCTACCATCGAGTTTTGAGGCTTGAAAAGCTCATTGAAGCAAACAGGTAGTTGAGCGAAACTGCTTATATAGGGATTGAACTGCTGTTTTACTCTTTAAAACGTTTTAACGTAAATTTGATTTTCAATTTCGAGCATTCTCGTGAAATTCAAGTCAAAAAAAAGGTATATTAGGCGAGTGGTTAGTTTGTGGGCCTCAACGGCGGGCGCTGTAGCTCGCGGGGGCCTTACGAAAGGAGACACAATGGCAGTAAAGGTTGCTATTAACGGCTTCGGTCGCATCGGTCGTCTGGCTTTCCGTCAGATGTTCGGTCATGAGGGCTCCGAGATCGTCGCTATCAACGACCTCACCTCTCCCGATATGCTCGCTTACCTGCTGAAGTACGACTCCACGCAGGGCAACTACGCTCGCGATCACGAGGTCGTTGCTGGCGAGGATTCCATCACCGTTGACGGCAAGGAGATCAAGATCTACAAGGAGGCCGACGCCAACAACCTGCCTTGGGGCGACCTCGATGTCGACGTCGTTCTCGAGTGCACCGGCTTCTACACCAGCAAGGCTAAGGCTCAGGCCCACATCAACGCTGGCGCCAAGAAGGTCGTCATCTCCGCTCCGGCCGGCAGCGATCTGCCCACCATCGTGTACAACGTCAACCATGAGACGCTGACCGCTGAGGACAACATCATCTCCGCTGCTTCCTGCACCACCAACTGCCTTGCCCCGATGGCCAAGGGTCTCAACGACTTCGCTCCCATCGTGTCCGGCATCATGACCACCATCCACGCCTTCACCGGCGACCAGATGCCGCTCGACGGCCCGCAGCGCAAGGGCAACTTCCGTCGCTCCCGCGCCTGCTCCGAGAACATCGTCCCGAACACCACGGGCGCTGCCAAGGCCATCGGCCTGGTTCTCCCCGAGCTCAACGGCAAGCTCATCGGTGCCGCCCAGCGCGTCCCGACGCCGACCGGCTCGCTGACCAACCTCTACGCCGTCGTTGACAAGAAGGTCACCGTCGACGAGGTCAACGCTGCCATGAAGGCCTACGCCGAGACCATCCCCGATACCTTCGCCTACAACGAGGACCAGATCGTCTCCCGCGACATCGTCGGCGAGACCCACGGCTCCATCTTCGACGCCACGCAGACCATGTGCTCTGACCTCGGCAACGGCCAGACCCTCGTTCAGGTCACCTCTTGGTACGACAACGAGAACTCCTACACCTCTCAGATGGTCCGCACCATCAAGTACTTCGAGAAGTTCGTTGCTTAATTTAGCTTTTAGCGAATAGCTCGTTGAGCGTCTAAAGAAGGGCGCGGCCTTATAGGGCTTACACCCTAGGGTCGCGTCCTTTTTATAAGAAATCGTCTGCCGTAATGGAAGGCAGACACGTACGAAAGGTAGAAGCAAACATGGCCTTTACCAAGAAGACCGTCCGCGACATCGATGTCGACGGCAAGCGCGTTCTCGTCCGCGTTGACTTCAACGTGCCTATCAAGGATGGCGTCGTTGGCGACACCACCCGTATTAGGGCTGCCCTGCCCACCATCAACTACCTCGTTGAGCACAACGCTCGCGTCATCCTCATGAGCCACCTCGGCCGTCCTGAGGGCACTGGCTTCCAGCCCGAGCTTTCCCTCGAGCCTGTCGCCAAGAAGCTCGCTGAGCTTTCTGGCCTTGACGTTGCTTTTGTTGCCGACACGTATGGCGAGAAGGCCGCCGAGGCTGTCGCCGCCGTCGAGCCGGGCAAGGTCCTCGTTCTCGAGAACGTCCGTTTTGACAAGCGTGAGAAGAAGAACGATCCCGAGATCGCCAAGAAGCTCGCTTCCTATGGTGACGTCTTCGTTCTCGATGCCTTCGGCACCGCTCACCGCGCCCAGGGTTCCGTCGTGGGCCCCGCCGCTTACCTGCCTGCCGTCGCCGGCTTCCTGCTCGAGAAGGAGGTCGACACGCTGACCGGCATCTTCGCCGAGCCCGAGCGCCCCTTCGTCGCCATCGTCGGCGGTTCCAAGGTTTCCTCCAAGATCGGCGTTCTCGATCACCTCATCGACTCCGCTGATACCCTGATCATCGGTGGCGGCATGGCCTACACTTTCTTCCTGGCTCAGGGCCTGTCCGTCGGTCAGTCCCTCAAGGAAGAGGACTGGGTCGAGCGCGCCGGTGAGATGCTCAAGAAGGCCGAGGAGAAGGGCGTCAAGATCCTGCTCCCCATCGACAACCGCGTTGCCGATCACTTTGGCGAGGACGCTGTCCCCGAGGTTGTCGCTTCCGACGCTATCCCCGACGACCGCGAGGGTATGGACATCGGCCCCAAGACCGAGGAGCTTTACGCCGAGGCCGTCAAGGGCGCCAAGACCGTGTTCTGGAACGGCCCCATGGGCGTCTTCGAGTTCGACAACTTCGCTCACGGCACCCAGGCTATCGCCGAGGCTGTCGCCGAGGCCGACTGCACCTCGATCATCGGCGGTGGCGACTCTGTCGCGGCTGTCAACAAGTTCAACCTGGCCGACAAGATGAGCTGGATCTCCACCGGTGGTGGCGCTTCCATGGAGCTCGTCGAGGGTAAGGCCCTGCCCGGAGTGGAGGCGCTTCTCGATGCCTAATCGCACCCTTCTCATCGCTGGTAACTGGAAGATGAACAACGACGTCGCCGAGGCCGCCAAACTCGCCGACGAGCTGGCTCAGGCTCTGCCCGAGGTTCCGGCTGGCGTCGAGGTGCTCGTCTGCCCTCCGACCATCGACATCACCACGGTTCATGACCGCATTCAGGCTGCCCCCATCGCCCTCGGTGCACAGAACGTGTACTGGGAGGCCAAGGGTGCCTTCACCGGTGAGTCCTCTTGCGACATGCTCAAGTCCGCTGGCTGCACCTACTGCATCATCGGTCACTCTGAGCGTCGCGACTACTTCCACGAGACCGACGAGGATCAGAACATGAAGGCCAAGGCCCTCGTTGCCGCAGGTCTTGTTCCCGTCTTCTGCTGCGGCGAGTCCCTTGAGGTCCGCGAGGCTGGCACCTATGTCGAGCACGTCGTGAACCAGGTCAAGGCTGGCCTTGCTGGTCTTGAGATCACCTGCCCCAAGCAGGTCGTCGTGGCCTACGAGCCCATCTGGGCCATCGGCACCGGCAAGACCGCTACCGCCGAGGACGCTCAGGAGGTCTGCGGCGCTATCCGTGAGACCCTCAAGGAGATGTTCGGCGAGGAGCTCGCTAACGGCATTCGCGTTCTCTATGGTGGCTCTGCCAAGCCCGGTAACATCGCCGAGCTCGTCGCCAAGCCCGACGTTGACGGCGCCCTCGTGGGCGGCGCTTCGCTCAAGGCTGCCGACTTCGCCTCTATGGTCGTCAAGGCAGGCGAGTAGGACATATGGCACAACGTCATCTTCCTGCACTCCTGATCATCATGGACGGCTGCGGCCTGGCTCCGTCCGATGGCGAGAACGCCGTCGCCGCTGCCAAGACGCCCTTCCTTGATAGCCTGTATGAGAAGTACCCCCACACCACGCTCGGCGCTTCGGGCGAGGACGTGGGTCTTCCCGATGGCCAGATGGGCAACTCCGAGGTGGGTCACCTCAACATCGGTGCCGGCCGCATCGTGTTCCAGGAGCTTTCGCGCATCAACAACGCCATCAAGGACGGCTCCATCGCCAAGAACGAGGTCTTCGTCAAGGCTATGGACGACGTCAAGGCTGACGGCAAGACTCTTCACCTCATGGGCCTTATGAGCCCTGGCGGTGTTCATTCTCACATGAACCACGTCGAGGCTCTGGTCAAGATGGCTGCCGAGCACGGTGTCAAGACCGTTCGCGTCCACGCCTTCATGGATGGCCGCGACGTTGACCCGCAGTCCGGCGCTGGCTACATGAGTGAGTTCTGCGCCTTCCTGGCTAAGATCTCCGAGGAGACCGGTTGCGACGCTCGCGTTGCCACCGTCTCGGGCCGCTATTGGGCCATGGACCGCGACAACCGTTGGGAGCGCATCCAGCGTGCCTACGACGTCATGGTCAACGCGTCCGATGCCGATGTCGACCCTGTTGCCGGTATCAAGGCCTACTACGAGAAGGATCCGCGCGGCGACGAGTTCGTCGAGCCCTTCGCTGCCCACAACGAGGGCATCCACGAGGGCGACGCGGCCATCTTCTTCAACTTCCGTCCCGACCGCGCTCGTCAGATGACCCGCGTGTTCACGGACAAGGAGTTCGACGGCTTTGAGCGCGAGCAGATCAAGCTTTCGCACTTTGTGACGATGACCGAGTACGATCCGACGTTTGACGTCGAGGTCGCCTTCCCCAAGACGTTCCCCGAGAACGTCCTGGCCGACGTTATCGCCGCCAACGGCCTGAAGCAGCTGCACACCGCCGAGACCGAGAAGTACGCCCACGTGACGTTCTTCCTCAACGGCGGCATCGAGGAGCCCAAGGAGGGCGAGGAGCGCGTGCTCGTCGCTTCCCCCAAGGTCGCTACCTACGATCTGCAGCCCGAGATGAGCGCTCCCGAGGTTACCGAGAAGCTTGTCGCCGCCATCAACGAGGATCGCGCTGATTTCTACATCGTGAACTTCGCGAACTGCGACATGGTTGGTCACACCGGTGTCTTCGACGCCGCCGTTAAGGCCGTCGAGGCCGTTGACGATGCCCTGTCTAAGGTTGTCCCGGCGATTCTCGCCAAGGGCGGCTTTGCGCTGATCACCGCCGACCACGGCAACGCCGATCACATGTTTGACGTTGCTTCCGACGGTTCCAAGCATCCGTTTACGGCTCACACCACCAACCGTGTGCCGTTCATCATCGTTGATGAGAAGGCCAAGCTCACCGGTATCGAGGACGGCCGTCTTTCCGATATCGCTCCGACCATGCTCACCATGGCTGGTATTGAGCCTTCCGCCGAGATGACGGGCCGCGTGCTCGCCACCGAGGCCTAATAGAAAACAAATACCGTTTTCTAGTAAGGGGGTTGTCCACAACCGGACAACCCCCTTTTTGGTATTTCTGCCATTTCCACCCCGTCCTTGAGTGGCAGGTAGGGGAGAGCGGGGGATTGTGGTACAGTACTGGAGTTTAAACTGTTCTATTAAGGAGCTTATCTATGGGTCCGTTCCAGATTCTTCTGTTTGTCGTTTGGGCTGTCTCTGCCGTGGCGCTGACGATTCTCGTCCTGATGCATTCCGGTAAGGGCACCGGCGTTTCGGATATGATCGCTAGCTCGCTGTATAACTCCAGCTCTGCCACGGGCGTCATGGAGCAGAACCTCGACCGCCTGACCGTCATCATGGCTGTCGTGTTTGCCGTGTGCGTCGTGCTGTGCATGTTCTTCTTCCCGCAGGGCATCGTCGGCTACTAAGCACGAGCCGCATAAATATTCAAAAAGGGTCCCGTAAGTGCGGGACCCTTTTTGTTTACATATTTGTAACAGAGTCAAAATATCCCCACATACTTCGCCCAACTAAAGAAATTCTCGACCGTTAACCGGAATTAGCCCCAAATTGTGTATAAAATGCGCTACTGTATTGCAAAACGTTGGTCCGTTGTGCATAACCAGCCATAGCAGCGGGCGGCGTTTTGATGGTTCGGATCGGATTGTTTCGACATGTGTCCGACTGAACATTTCTTTGTCCTATCTCATAAGGAGGATGGCATGGCTGATTCTATGTTCCACCAGCCCGTTATGGGTCGTCGCGCCTTTGTTGGCGGCACCCTTGCTGCGAGCTCCATGGCTTTTCTTGCCGCATGTGGCAAGAAGGGTGGCGACGCTTCCGGTTCTGAGTCCGGTTCGACGCTGAACTTCTACATCAACAACCCGGTCTGCATCGACCCCTACAATGTCAAGGAGGACCAGGGCACTCAGGTCGAGTACCAGCTCTTTGACGCTCTGACCTCTTACGACGCCGAGAAGGGCGAGATCGTTCCGCTGGCTTGCGAGTCCTTTGAGTCCAACGACGACGCCACCGAGTTTACCTTCAAGATCAAGAAGGCCAAGTTCCACAACGGTGACGACGTTACCTCCAAGTCCTTCAAGCTCGGTTGGGAGCGTCTGGTCAACACCAAGTCGGCCATCGCTACCGAGTACGGTCCTTCCGAGGTCTCCTATCACCTTTCCATGGTCGAGGGTTATGACGACCTGCTTGCCGGTAACGCTACCGAGCTCACCGGTGTTACGTGCCCCGACGATGAGACCCTCGTCGTCAAGCTGTCTTCCGCTTACGCTGACTTCCCCTTCGTCGCCTCTCATCCGGCTCTGGCCCCGGTTCCCGAGTGCGCCGAGTCCGATGTCAAGAGCTTCTATCTTGCCCCGGTCGGTAACGGCCCGTTCATGATGGACGGCAAGTGGGAGGATGGCCAGGAGATCAACGTCAAGAAGTTCGACGATTACTATGGCGACAAGGCCAAGATCGATGGCATCCACTTCCAGGTCATCAAGGACATGGAGACCGCTTACAAGGAGTTCCAGGCCGGTAACCTCGATGTCTGCGACGTTCCCGTCGCTCAGATCGATGCCGCCAAGAAGGATCGCGGCGTGTCCAAGGACGGCTACACCATGGGTGACGGCGAGCGCATGCTGCTCGGCGCCGAGCCTTCCACGTACTATCTGACCTGCAACACCACGGCCGAGCCGTTCAACAACGCCGACCTGCGTAGGGGCATCTCCCTGGCCATTAACCGTGAGGCCATCTGCAAGACCATCTTCAAGGGTACCCGTACCCCTGCCGACGGCATTGTTCCTCCGGGCATCGATGGCTACAAGGAGGGCGCATGGGAGTTCTGCGCCTACGATGTCGACAAGGCTAACGAGTACCTCGACAAGGTTGCTCCCGCTGGCGCTAACGGGGATCGTGGCATTAGCGTGACCCTGTCCTACAACCAGGACGGCGGTCACAAGGAGATCATGGAGTCCATCATCGGCGACCTCGCCAAGGTTGGCGTTACCGCTGTCTCCGATACCCCTGAGTGGTCTGCCCTGCTCGAGCAGTATCAGAACTTTAACTATCAGTTCGGTCGTCTGGGTTGGATTGCCGACTACCCGATCATGGACAACTTCCTGTATCCGCTGTTCCACTCCGACTCCCTCGGTGGCGACAACCGCTCCGGTTACAACAACCCCGAGTTCGACGCCAAGGTCGACGAGGCTCGTACTATTGTTGACGACGAGGAGCGCGTCGCTAAGATGCAGGAGGCCGATGCAATGGTCGCTGCCGACTGCCCGGTCATCCCGATTATGTTCTACACGCACACCATCGCCGGCTCCGATCGCATCAAGCACCTCTATGTCGATCCGCAGAAGCACGCCGATCTGGGTACCGCTGAGCTCGCCTAAGAGTTTGTAGCTTCCGTGAGGGTCAAGTATTTACGTAGACCTCATGGGAAACATACAGTTTTCCCTAACCTGGGGTAAACTGGCTGATGGTAATTTTGGGATGCCGGTCTGGCGATCGGCATCCCATTTAGGTTAATCCCTAGATAGGGGAGTGGTATGGGTAAGTACATCGTTAAACGTGTGCTTCAGTTCATCCCGGTGTTTTTGGGCGTTACGCTGATTCTGTTCGCCCTCCAGAATATCGTGCCGGGAGATCCGATCAAGCTGATCGGTGGAGACAAGGCTCTGTCCCCCGAGGTGGAGCTTCAGCTTCGCGTTCGCTATCACCTGGTCCAGACGGACGAGGACGGCAACGCGATCCTTGACGAGAACGGCGACCCCGTTCAAACGTCGCTCGTGGACCGTTACTTGTATTACATGAACGGCCTGCTTCATGGCGATCTGGGCAATTCGTATCAGCGCAAGCTGCCGGTTACGGAAATCTTCGCCCAGAAGTATCCGTATACGGTCAAACTTGCCGCGTGCGCCATCGTGCTCGAGGTAATCATGGGTATCGGTGCGGGTATCATTTCGGCGGTAAAGCGTTATTCCTTCTGGGATATTTTGGTAACGCTCACCACGTCGATCCTCGTTGCGGTCCCGGCCTTCTGGCTCGGTATGTTGCTGCAGCTGTTCTTTGGCGTCATCCTCAAGGACGCCACGGGCGGTGCAATCTCCATGCCGATCTCGGGTGCCGGCGGTTCCAGCTCTCAGTATCAGGATTGGATGCACTATGTGCTTCCGACCATTACGCTGGCTTCGGTTTCGACCGCTTATGCTGCGCGCATTATGCGCTCGCAGCTGCTTGACGTCATGAACCAGGATTACATCCGTACGGCAAAGGCCAAGGGTCTCTCCAATCGTGCGATCATCGTCAAGCATGCGCTTAAGAATGCACTCATCCCCGTCGTTACCTATATTGGTGTCGACTTTGGCGGCATGCTTTCGGGCGCCATCCTGACCGAGACGGTCTTTAACTGGCCCGGTATCGGCTATGAGGTCTATCGCGCCATTAGCATGCGTGACTGGCCCATCGTTATGGGCGGCGTTACGCTCATCGTTGTCGTCGTCATGGTGATCAACCTGCTCGTCGACATTAGCTATGCATTCCTCGACCCGCGCATCCGCCTTGGCGGTCCGTCGGATAAGGCCTAAGGGAGGTACGTCTCATGCAGGAAACTGATTCTCAGTCTCAGGAGCAGGCTACCGCCACCAAGGTCGCATCTGCTCCCGCCAAGTCCCGCACGCTGTGGGGCGACGCTTTTAAGCGTCTTCGTAAGAACAAGCTCGCCGTTATCGGTGTCTGCTGGATCATCATCGTCGTTGTGGTTGCCCTGACCGCAGATCTGTGGGCTAAGCCCTGGCTCGGTTCCCCGACGGCTTCCGACTCGACCACTATGGCCGAGACGTCGCTGTTGGCTCCGTGTGCAGAGCACCCGTTTGGCACCGACGCCCTTGGTCGTGACATTCTCGTCCGCGTTATCTACGGTGCGCGCGTTTCGCTGTCCGTCGGAATTATGGCCACCGCGATCTCCACGCTAATTGGTCTGGTCATGGGTGCTCTGGCCGGTTTCTACGGCGGCATCTGGGATACGATCATCATGCGCTGTGCGGACATCTTCCTGGCGTTCCCGTACGTGCTGTTCGTTGTCGCCATGATCGCCGTTATCGGCCGTGGCCTTCAGAACGTCTTTATCGCCATCGGTATTCTCGGCTGGCCTTCGATTGCGCGCGTCTTCCGATCCGCGATCCTGACCGTCAAGGAAAACGACTATGTTGATGCTGCGCGCGCGATGGGTGCATCCGATGCTCGTATCGTTGTACGTCACATCTTCCCGAACTCCGTCGCCTCCATCGTGGTCTACGCGACCATGAACATTGGTGGCGCCATTCTGACCGAGTCCGCTCTGTCCTTCCTCGGCATGGGCGTTATTCCGCCTACGCCTTCGTGGGGCTCCATGATTCAGGACGGTCAGCAGTATCTCCTGACTGCTCCCTGGATGATGATCATGCCCGGTCTGGCAATTCTCTCGACGGTGCTCGCCTTCACCCTGTTGGGTGATGGTCTGCGCGACGCCCTCGACGTCAAGATGAAGGACGCATAAGGATGAAGAAGAACAAGAACTATGTGGACCTGAAGGACCAGCCGGTTCCCGAGGGCCAGCATCTGCTCGAGGTCGATGACCTTAAGATGTATTTCCACACCGAGGATGGCGTCGTTCGCGCTGTCGACGGTGTCTCCTACACGCTCGATCGCGGCGAGACCCTGGGCGTCGTCGGTGAGTCCGGCTCCGGTAAGTCCGTGACCGCCATGACCATCATGGGCCTTATCTCGATGCCTCCGGGAAAGATTGAGGGCGGTGACGTTCGCTATCGCGGCCGCTCCATCCTCGAAATGACCGAGGAAGAGATGCAGCACATTCGCGGTAACGACATCGCGATGATCTTCCAGGATCCTATGACCTCCTTGAACCCGGTCTATAAGATTGGCAAGCAGGTGGGCGAGGGTCTTCGTCTGCACCGTGGCTACTCCAAGCAGGAGGCGCTCAAGCGCGCTACCGAGCTTTTGGACCTCGTGGGTATCCCCGAGCCCGAGAAGCGCGTCAATGAGTATCCGCACCAGTTCTCTGGCGGTATGCGTCAGCGCGTCATGATTGCCATGGCTCTTGCCTGCGATCCCGATATTCTGATTGCCGACGAGCCCACGACGGCTCTGGACGTTACCATTCAGGCTCAGATTATCGAGCTCATGCAGGAAATGCAGGAGAAGAACGGCAACGCCATCATCATGATTACCCATGACCTGGGCGTCGTCGCCGACATGGCCGATAAGATCATGGTTATGTACGCCGGTCGTCCCGTCGAGTTCGGTACTGCTGAGGAAATCTTCTACGAGAGCCGCCACCCCTACACCTGGGGCCTTATCCGCTCCATCCCGGAGCAGGCCATCGAAGAGAAGAAGCCGCTTACGCCGATTCACGGCAACCCGCCTTCGCTCATGAACCTGCCCGAGGGCTGCGTGTTCTCGCCTCGTTGTCCCTATGCGACCGATAAGTGCCGCAAGCAGCGCCCCGAGCGCGTTGTCACCGAGTCTGGTCATTACTCTGCGTGCCACTACTCCGGTGACCCCGAGTTCCTCAAGAACGCTCCTGAGACGTCCCGTACGCGCAAGGATTCCAAGAAGGGAGGCGAGGCGTAATGGCAGATACCAACGAGCGTACTCCGCTGCTGAAGGTCGAGCACCTCTCTAAGGAGTTCCCCGCTGAGTCCGGCATGTTCGCCAAGCGTTTTTCCAAGCGCGTCGTCTCTGCCGTGAACGACATCTCTTTTGAGATTTATCCTGGCGAGACCTTTGGTCTGGTTGGTGAGTCTGGTTGCGGTAAGTCCACGACGGGCCGCACCATCATGCGCCTGACCAAGCCGACCGCCGGTAAGGTGTTCTTCCAGGGTAAAGATGTTGCCGAGATGAGCAAGCATGAGATCAAGGACATGCGTCGCGAGATGCAGTTTATCTTCCAGGATCCTTATGCTTCGCTGAATCCCCGTATGACCATCGGCGAGATCGTCTCCGAGCCCATGACCATTCACGGCGTGGGCACCAAGGAAGAGCGCATTGAGCGTGTCCGCGAGCTTCTCGACGTTGTAGGACTGAACCCCGAGCACATCAACCGCTATCCGCACGAGTTCTCCGGCGGTCAGCGTCAGCGTGTCGGCATTGCCCGCGCGTTCGCTCTGAAGCCCAAGCTGATCATCTGCGACGAGCCTGTCTCTGCACTTGACGTATCCATTCAGGCCCAGGTTCTGAACCTTCTTAAGGAACTCCAGGACAAGTTTGGTACGGCTTATCTCTTCATTGCTCACGACCTCTCTGTCGTACAGCACATCTCCGATCGCGTTGCCGTTATGTATCTGGGCAAGATGGTCGAGGTTTCGGACTGGAAGACGCTCTACAGTGAGCCGCACCATCCGTACACGCAGTCGCTGCTGTCTGCCGTGCCGGTGCCCGATCCGGATATCCAGAAGACCCGCAAGCGCATCATCCTCGCCGGCGATCCGCCGTCACCGCTGGATCCGCCGACCGGCTGCCGTTTCCACACGCGCTGCCCGATTGCGCAGGGTATCTGCTCCGAGAAGCTTCCCGAGTTTAAGGAAGTTGCCCCGGGCCACTGCTGCGCGTGCCACTTCGCCGAGCCGTTCCCGATTAAGGAATCGCACATCGACCTGTAGTCGGTTGTTTTCGTCCGGGCCCGTGCTGGACTTAGTTTTCAGAACGTCCTCGACCATGGAAACCCCCTTATCCTGCTCCTTCGGAGCTGCGGATAAGGGGGTTTCCTGGTCTGCGGAATGTTCTGAAAACTAAGTCCAGCACGGGCCCTGAGTTACCGCCGCAGGGGGGGCGATTCCTTGATCGCTCACTTAATCTAATGGGAAAGATAGCGAGGCCGGAGCTTTAGCTCCGGCCTCCTTATATAAGGGCTCGGCAAAGCCGAGCCGCTAAATTTGTATCAGCCCTCAGAACATGTTTGAGAACTGTGCCTGAAGTACGTATTTGCAGGTCCCGAATCGGTGTTGCCTCCCGGCGCATTCCGCAGGGGGAGCGATATTTTGCAGCACGAAGTGCGTAGCAAAATATCGCTCATGCCCGAGGACGCGCCGGGAGGCAACACCGATTCGGGACCGGACATATAGATCTACCTGCTCATTTACAAATTCGTAAACTTTTTTCAAAAAAGTGCTTGCACAGTTCTCGAATCATAGGTTATTATCTTCCTCGTTGAACGCGCGGGTCCAACAAAACGAACCGCAAATCAACAACATAGCATGTCGGAGTGGCGGAATTGGCAGACGCGCTAGCTTGAGGTGCTAGTGACCGCTTTTTGGTCATGCGGGTTCAAGTCCCGCCTCCGACACCATCGCATTTGAGAAGCCTCTTCGGAGGCTTTTTTGTTACCGATAGACGGTGAGGTCCACGATGGAAACGCTTGAGCGCAACGAGTGGGCAGACGTTGCCCAACTGGTCGAGATCACGAGCGATGCTGTCATCATCTGTGAGCTCGACGGAACCATTCTGCATGTGAATAATCGTTTGCTCGACCTGATGTGCGAGGAACGCGCTGACGTCATCGGCGGTGATGTCAAAGACGTTCTGTACTCGTCTGCCTTTGAGCGCGCGACCGAACATCGTCTGCCGTTTGAGACCGATGGCTCCGAGAGCGAGCTGATGCTCAAGCTGAGCGACGGATCTTTTATTCCCGTCTTGGTTCGCGCGGGTTCCGTTACGCCTCCGCGTATCTTTGGACGTCGTGCACCGCGTGTCCTGGTGGCGCTTCACAGCATCGAAGAGCAGTATTCCCACGATCGTCAGCTCAAACGTGCGCTATCGGAGCTTAGGGTGGCGAATAAACGCCTTTCGGGTACCCTTTCGGTCATTATGAGTACCGTGGGCTCCGATGAGCTCCCCAGCTTGCTCGATACCGTTTTGAATCAGCTCGTTGGAACGCTCGATGCCTCCGGTGCGGCTATCTATTTTTCCGAGAGCGGCGGCTTTAAGCTCCGCGGTGTTTCTAGGGAGCTTGAGGATAGCTATCTGCCCGAGTTTATGCCGTACGGCGCGGGCATTCCGACCTACGTGCTTCGCGAGTCGCGTGCCTGTCGCCTGTCGATTCAGCAGGACCTTGAGGGCGACCGGGTTGCTTCGGGTATGTTCATGGATTTGGACAATCGTTCCAAGCACTTGCTGCGCGTGCAGGATATGCCCCCGTATCGCAGCGAGATCTGTCTTCCCGTGTTTTACGGCACGCAGGTCCTTGGCGTGTTGGAAGTTGGCTGGAAACGCCCCCAGGCGCCACTTGCCTATGACGTGAACGTGCTCGAGGTCATCTGCGATTACCTGTCTATTCAGCTGGTCGGCATGGCGTCGAGCTTACGTTCGCGCCGCACGGCGGAGCTCGGCCGCTCGCTCAATTTGCTGCGCGACGAACTGTTTACCTATCTCGATGATCCCGTTGCCGCCTCGCGAGCGGTGTCGACGGAAATCTGCACGGTGCTCAATTGTCATTTCTGCCCCGTGGAGTATGATGCGGGCCTCGAAACCTATGTCATCGATTTTGAGGGCGGCAGTCGTGTGGCGCTGCCGGACGATCCGGAGTCACTCTTCTTTTCTGTCACGGCGCCAGCAGCGCGCCTGGGGGCAGCCCCCGACGGGTTTGAGACATCGGTGTTGGGCGGGACGAGCGCTGACGACCTCAAGCACGTGCGCCTTACACGTGTGGACGAATCCACGTCTATGGGTTCATGGTTGAGGGCCCACGGCCTACCGTGTCAGGGGCTTTATGTCGACTCCGGCATCGAAGCGGGGCGCTACCACTCGGAAGCGGATGGCAAACGAAGCAACGATGCGATTGTTCCCGCTGATATCGCCAAGGGGCCGACGAGGCGCGCTTTGCTACTCCGCGATGGCAGCCAAGAACCAATTGACGACCTTGAATACGACTACCTGGTGCATCTGGCGCATGACTTTGAGCTGATCTATGAGGGCGAATCTCAAAAGCGCGAAGAGCGTCATATCGCTCAGACGCTTCAGATTGGCATGAGAAATTCGCTTGGTGACGTTCCGGGCATTGCAACCGATTCGGTATACCTATCGGCAACGAATTCTGCGTTGGTCGGCGGTGACTTCTATACGCTCATCCGTCTTCCCGACGACTGCGCCGTCATGATCCTGGGCGATGTGTCCGGCAAGGGCATCGAGGCGGCATCCATGTCCGCACTCGTCAAGACGGCGCTGACGGCCTATGCCTGGGAGGGTGCGGGGCCTGCCCGTATGGCACGCTCGCTCAATAGCATGCTCATGGGCTTTTCGAGGGTCGAGACGTTTGTGACGGCGTTTATCGCCAAGATCGATCTTAAGGCGGGCCGCGCTACCTATTGCTCGGCGGGACATCCTCCCACTATGGTCATTAGGCCGTCGTCGACGCCGCTTGGTGGCGGTGAAGCCCGAGGCGGAGAAGTGGAGCTCCTTGGGTGCCAATCGGGCGTGATAGGTGCCTTTGAGAGCATGGTCTACGAGACGGGCGTGTTTACGTTCGCTCCTGGTGACATGCTATTTATGTATACCGATGGAACAATCGAAGCACGTGATCGCTCGGGTGCTTTTTTTGGCGAGCAGCGCCTTCGCGACCTTTTGCTCTCTGTCTCGGGTGAGGGCGTATCGGGAATCTGCGGCAAGGTCTTGGGCGAGCTTGACCGCTTTACCGAGTCGGCGCTGAACGATGACATCGCGCTGGTTTCCCTTGAGTTATTACGGGGTCGATCGTAGGTCACGACGCCTGACGGGCGAAATCTGCGCGGTTGCAGATACGTGTGCATCGAGCGAGCTCTTTTGGGGAACCATGGTCGTATGAATGAATGGAATGACATAGCGGTTTTGACGCCACCGGGCGATATCGACATCGCCTCGGTGCCCGCACTGCGCCGACGGTTGGATAATTTGATCGACCGGGGCGTGCGTCGTGTTGTCATCAATTGCCAGACCGTGGGCTTTATCGACTCGACGGGCTTGGCGTTTTTGCTTACACGTGCCAGAGAGCTTATGAGGCATGAGGGGCTGCTTTCGCTCGTTAACGCCTCCGATGAGGTCGTTCGCTTTTTGGAAATTGCCCGACTTGTCGACATCCTGCATGTCGCGGGCCCGGCGCGGGAGTCGATTCCCGCCATTCCGGTGGGGGAGTTGCCGCGATGGAGCAAGAGCGTCGAAGTGCAGCGAGGCATCGAGAATCTCCCGTATTATCGGCACCGTGTGGCCGAGCTCCTCGAATCGCTTCCCCTGAGGCGTGATGAGCGCTATGACGTCGCATTGGCGTTGGGGGAGGCATTGGGTAACGCATATGACCATGCGGGCGGTGTTGGCTGCATCCTGACGGTTCAGGCCTATGGGGACCGTGTTGTGCTCGAGGTGCTTGATCGGGGCGCTGGCTATTCTATCGATGGGGCGAGCGAACCGGTAACATCCGAGGAACGCGGACGCGGTATCAAGCTTATGCGTATGCTCGTCGATAATGTGGAAGTTGCCCGTCGTACAGATGGCGCCGGCACGCGCGTTCGGATGGTGAAGTTGTTTAGCTCGGCATTGGAATCGTGCGCATAGCGCCTTGACTTGGCGTTATTTACCTGCATGAACTTTCTTTGGACAACTTTTTTGAAAAAAGTACTTGCGTCTTTAGGGCAACTCGCGTAAATTAATAACCCGCAAGCGGACATGGCTCAGTTGGTAGAGCACAACCTTGCCAAGGTTGGGGTCGCGGGTTCGA